>NZ_JAHGVE010000010.1 GCF_018835585.1 Pelorhabdus rhamnosifermentans | reverse complement strand
TTTGAAATTTGCCTCGTCACTATTACCAGTAGTGACGTTTTTTTCTGTGCCTTCGTTCATGAATTTTCACCTCCTTTCACTATGACTTGTCCACTTTTATTGCAGCCGGATTAAACTTGGCCTTTTTCTAATAAATTAGCCGAATCGTTGAACCAATCGATAATTAGCCAAATTGGAAACCTTGGCTGCTTACCAATACGTCGACATGGAATTTTGTGTTGCTGAACCATAGAATAAATGGTGTCCTTAGAAACACTTAACAGTTCAGCTAATTGCTCGGCGGATAATATGTCTTTAGGTGTTATTTGTTTAGGGATTGTCATGACATAATCTCCCATCTATGTTAGTTAACGACTGTAAATACTTGTTATTTTTCGGTGGGTCTATTGGAGCAATTAAGTGCCTTCCATTTACAACAACTGCGGAGATGGTTTCTCCTGCATGTACGATAGTTTCAGGTATAGAAATGACATTAAGTGCATCTTCTGCAACGTAGACATATTGTAATTTATTGCTAACAAATACGAGCGAATTCAACCAGTTTAGCTCAGTAGATTCCAAGATTTTTTTTGAAGTTTTTAACGTCTTTCTATAATAAGGAATCGGCACCAGTTTCTTTAGGTCGGTAACAACAAAGCCATGGTCACCTTTGTAGTACCAGACATTTTCTTCTGTTATTTTAAGACCGGAACGAATCGTATTATAAACATTCTTGTTAGCCGAATACATTGCAATATCAGTAATTACAAGCCGTAAGTCTTCATTACTAGCCAGCATTACTTTCTCGCGCTTTCGTATATGCCTAAATAGATCGTTCAAACTAACCTGTGCCATAATGTCTTCCAACATTTTTTTATCCATGTATATCTTTCTCTCCAAATGTGATAAAATTAAATTAGACTTTTTCTTTAGGCCGCTATGATTGCGGTCTTTTTTTATTGCTTACTTTCGCCTGATTTTTTAATGCTTTTAGCTTCTTCCATAGCAGCGAACATGTCCAGTTCCTCTATTACTTTTTTCTCTTGACGTTTAACTTTTCGTGTTGACTGAATAAGTTTTTTAGCTCGTTTGTGCAAAACATTACCGATATTATTCAATCTCTCTATGTTTTTTGATAACTCGGTATTTTCATAAACTGTTTCTCCAAATTCATTTTTAGCGGCATATGCAACACGAATATTTCTTGCGTCTTTACACCAAGAGACAACCTGCCCAGCCATTCTCTTTTCCCATTGTGTTTCCAATTCTTTCAAGTCCGGTCTAGGAAAAACTTGACGCACAACTCGTTCAATTATTTCATCTTGTTTTATTGAAGGATTTTCTCTAACCAAATTAGTTGCATATTCTTTTGCTTTACGATCAATTCTCAATCATTTCACCACCTTTAATTTTTTGGTACGCTCAAATGCAGAAACTAGATCTTGTAAGGTTTTAATCCCTCTATGTAGTCGTTCAATGCTGTCATCGGCTGATTCCCCGGGAGTCCATTCAAGGTAAATCCTGACGGCTTCGTCAATATTGCTACTTTCATAGCCTGCCGGAACAAAAATCATTTTTTGAATCTGCATAGATATATAATGCTGTCGGTCTATTTCTTTATCTTCCGGGTCTGGGGCAGGTTTGATTTTCTGAATAAACGCAGGCTTGAGTTCCTGGCGTTGAGTATTTATAATATTATCTTCTGTAGAATTATTTAGTGTTTCTAAAGCTTCATCAAGGGTTAATTTCCCGTTTTCAACGGCTTGTACAATTTTGGGGCTACACGAATTACGGATAAATTCAGCTTTTTTTAAGTCATTTGGTGTAGTACCTAACAATTCACAAATTTTTGTATCAATATTTCGCTCGTTCCATGAAGTGGGAAAAATGTTGTTTGATATTTCCTCAGGCGGTTCGGCTATCGGCAGCGGCACCGATTTCAAAACAGGTTCCTCTTTTGGTATAAGTGAAGTTAAAGGAGTATTTAAGATTTCTTCGGTAGTTGGAAATGGAGGTTCTTGACGTTGAACTTGACGGGGGCGTTCTTTGCCATCACTGGTAATAACTGTTTCCTGTTGGGGAATTTCCCCGACAGATTCCAGGTTATTCCTTATAGAACCTACCGTTTTATGATCTACACCTAGCGTGGACGCTATATGCCTGTCACTCTTCTCCGGTGTATCCCTTAATTGCTGGCGGATTAATTCTTGCCGCTGTTCCCGATTTAATTGTCTGCGAGCCATGTTTAACTTGCGGGCATGTTCACGTTTTTGCGTTTCTGTCATTCCCACCCTGACAACCTTAGGCCAATCGGTAATACCTAATTCATTGCAAATTTTTAATCGATGGTGCCCATCAAGTACATTGCCTTTTTCGTCATACTCTATGGCTACCTGTACGCCTCGCTTGTCAATATCAGCTTTAAGTTCGGCGTAGTCTTCTGGTGATAAATCTGGCATCATTTGATATGTATTCTTCAATTTATTCACACCCTTAAAATTGGTTACGCTGAATCTCGTACACTACTATGGGCACTCTCGTCATCTAATACATCATCTTCTATAACTAGATAATCTACGGTTACGCCAAAATATTGAGCAACTTTTATAACTTTATTAATTGAAGGCGAGTTTGTATCCCAGTTATAAATAGACCCTTTACCAAATTTCAATTCTCGTTCTAATTTTGGTAAAGACATATTTTTGTTTTGGCATAGATTTTGAATTCTTTTAACTAAAAGCATAAAATAAAACCTCCTTTCTTTAGAAAATAATTACAGTTAAAACATTGACAAGCAACTGAAAATATACTAATATGGTCATTAGAGACAATAAAAAAATATAAGTCGTTGGGGAACGATTTTTTTAAAGGGTTTTTATTACCCTCTGGTTTTTTGTTGCCTTGATTTGTATATTTTCGGGTTGTTAATGTAAGTATAACCGTAAATTTTCGGGTAGTCAATACTTTATTAGTATAAATTCGGTTATTTTTTTAAAATTAAAGGAGATATCTAAATGAGCATATTGGCAAATATTCAATTACTTTGCAAAAAGAATAGTACTTCAGTTCCTAAATTAGAGAAGGAATTAGGATTCGGTAATGGCTCAATATATAACTGGGATAAAAACTCTCCATCTGCCGACAAGCTCCAAAAAGTAGCCGAATTTTTTAAAGTATCTACAGATTATCTAATTTTGGGTTATGATAAAAGTCGACTTTTTGGAACATTAGTTTTTATTAAAGGTTCACGAAGCGTTAAACAATTTGCAGAAGATTCCGGTGTAAGTGAAGATGAAATGTTTAATCTTTTTACAAACAATTATCCAAATCTCCCACCATTAGAAACACTTGAAAAAATTGTGGCTAATAATCCAATTAATCCCCTTATTACTCGTAATGAGATTTTGGAAATTGCCGGTTACGATCCTGAAAAAACGCCAGAGCCTACCTTCACAAAAGTTTTTCCCAATGAAACTACAAATTTAGTTATCAAAGATGAACAAATTTCAGTTTTTGATGATCCCGCCGTTAGAGCCCTAGCTAGAAAAAGTTTCAGCAAAGACCCAACTAAAGAAGCCTTACTGAAAAAGCTCATTAAATCAATGCTTGAAGAAGACTAATGATAATTCCAGATATCCCGAGATATAACCTAGCAAGTAAAAAGGCTCTAGCTTTTCTTCTTAAGTATAAAATCTCAGCACTCCCTGTTTCTCCTATTGAAATCATCAAGCGATTCGGATGTTCTATTAGAACATATAGTTTTCATGCCAACAAACTTGAATGTAGTGTCCAAGATATTTGTGAAGCTTGCGGATCAATAGATGGTTATTCCGTTTATGATGAATTAACAGGCAAATATAAAATCACCTATAATGATCAAATTTCATCATCAGATCGTATCCGATTTACTTTAATGCATGAATTGGGACATATCTTTCTACATCATTTTATTGATTTTGAACAAACAAAATTATGTAGAGGTGGACTTAATAATGAGGATCTAGAAGTTTTAGATAAAGAAGCTAACCATTTTGCATCTAAGGTATTAGCTCCGGAAATGGTACTCTTGCGCGCGGGATGGAAGCAGCCAGAAACTATTCACGAAAAATGTGCACTTTCTACCGAAGCTTCAAAATATAAAGCTGCCAAAATAATTGAAATGGCAACGAAACGAGACTTTATTACTAATTTAGAAAGACAAGTTTTATATCAGTTCTACGATTTTATTTACCAGAAAAGTTGTAAAAATTGTAATCATTATTTTATTATTCCCGGGGCTAAATATTGTCCTGTTTGTGGAAGTAAACAAATAAATTGGGGGAGACGCAGTAGAATGATTTACGATAAATGGGATCTAGATCAAAATGGCAAAGCAAAAAAATGTCCTCACTGTGAAAATGAAGAAATAGATTCTAATTTTAATATTTGCAAAATTTGTGGTACTAATTTAGTTAATAAATGTGCGGGCAAAACGGTTTATTATGAAAATGGATACGAAGAATTTCAATGCTGCGAAACGATTGCCGACGGTAATGCCCGCTACTGTGTAAATTGCGGCGCAGAAACAACATATTTTCAACAAAAACTACTTAAACCATGGGATATGGAAATGCAAGAAAAAAGAGCCGTTCCTCCTATTCCCCCTGCACTTATTCCCCTAACGAATCCGTTTTCCAACGCACTTAAAAAAAGCAAGTAACTTTCCTGCTAGAGTATGAACAAAAATTTATGCAAATACTAAAAAAACACAGCCCATCCAATTGGACAAGCTGTGTTTTATTATAAAATCAATAATAGGAGGTGTATTTTATGTCTGTTCAAAAGAAAGGCGACAATTATTACGCCGTGGTCATGTATCGTGATGAGTTTGGTAAGAAAAAATACAAGTGGGTTTTAGCTGGCACATCATCACGTGAAGCTGAACGCCTAGAACGCAAACTTCGGGCTGATATGGAACGCGGTGAACTGGTGTTTAGCAACAAAGTTACCTTAAAATCGTTTATGGAAGAATGGATGGATACGGCAATTAAGCCTAAAAAACGTCCCTCCACAGTAGCGTTTTATCAATATCACGTTGATGCTATATGCAAAGAGATCGGCAATGTGGACCTAGACAAACTAACACCGCTAAGAGTTGAAAAATGGCTTAATAAACAAGAAGAAAGCGGCCTTTCCAGCACTACTATTCATGGTAGGTTTGGAACATTAAAAACAGCTTTAAAAAAAGCAGTTCAGTGGCGATCAATTATTCATAACCCCTGTGAAGCAATAGAAGCTCCAAGTAAAAACCGTCCTAAAAATGCTACCCTTACGCCAGACGAAGCAGAGCACTTAATGGACCTTCTACAAAATTCAGAGATATACTTACCTACTATAATCGGTATCCAATGCGCATTGCGCCGGGGCGAAGTTTGCGGGTTACGTTGGCAAGATATTGACTTGAAAAATAAAAAAGCTTTTATTAAGCATAGCTTAGATCGTATGGATGTTGAGACAGCTCCGAGAGAAGAAAAAAAGGGAAATGTAATTCCAATATGGGAAACGACAACGGAAAAATCTAAAACTGTGCTCACTTTAGGAAAAGTCAAAACAGATGAATCCGAAAACTTCATCTCATTACCTAATGTTGTACTTAATCTGTTAAAAAAAGAAAAGCTCGTTCAAAAACAAAACAAGCTTTCTTTGGGCCCCGCATATCACGATGTAGATTTTGTTTGGTCTAAGACGAACGGACTTCCTCAAGATCCAGATCACTTATATCACGCATTCACTAAAATGATAAAGAGGCACAACAGCGTTATCGAAATCATTCAGAAATGTGATAAGTTAACAGCTGAACAAAAGAAACACCATCAGTGCTTACCATTAGTTCGATTTCATGATTTAAGACATACTCACGCAACTTTATTATTGCGAAATAAAGTGGATACCAAAGTGGTTTCACGGCAATTGCGGCATAGGCAAGCTTCATTCACTGCAAATTATTATCAGCACGTTACCAAAGATATGATTGATGAACCCGCCAACGTAATGGATAAAATATTCGGCAACAAAAATATAGAAGGATTAGAAAAGGGATTAGAAAAATAAAAAAGGCCTTGAAGCAAAATGCCTCAAAGCCTTGAATTTCCTGGTGGGGTATACTGGTTTCGAACCAGTGACCTCTTGAATGTGAATCAAGCGCTCTCCCACTGAGCTAATACCCCATATAACACTCACATGAAATATTATAAACCTCCGGTTTCCATAATGCAAGTATATTCCTGGAATTTTCCCCCTGTCCAACAAAAGAAACACGCGCACATAAAAAGCATTGACATTTACAAATTGTAGGATAATAATGGTTATGAAGGATAATTGATGGAAATGATACTTCGTAAACGATTAGCAACTTCAACAACGTTACTTTCTTTAGACTCTTATTTTCTGCACAAGCAGATCTTTATTAAACATTACTGCTTCGATTTTCAAAATTAGCTATAGAAAGAGAAGAATGATTTATGCCTATTACTGCTACTAATACAGCTGCTTTATCTGCTGTAACTGCACTGAATCAATCTACAGAAGCCCTAAGTCAATCAATTGATACGATCGCTTCAGGCACAACACCAGATTCAATTGGCCCTGCATACTCTGTTGATATTTCAACACAAGAATAAATTAGAGACAAATACTGTATTCTCATTTCAACGCTCGTAAATTGAACAAACATTTCCATACCAAAAGGACTCCACGTAATGTAGTACGTAGAGTCCTTTTTATTGGATTAAAAAATCTCTATTTTAAATAAAAATAGACCCACCTGAAAAATCAAGCGGGTTATTGCAAAATGTTCAACAAATCATCCCTGGCTTTCTATTAAATATTAGGTTCCACTTCATTATTCTTTTTTTCAGCCTTAGATTTCCCATTCTTTTCACATAATTCTTTATAAATCACAAAGCCTGCGAAAACAATGGCCGAATATCCTGCCAAAGGATATAAAATGTTTACCAGTTTATCAAAGGGAAATACCCCGCCAAAGAACATACCGATCGCGGTCAGCACCGCTGCAATGATTTTAAATTTACTGGTTTTATCTGCGGCAAACTTTCTAACCGTCATTAAAAGAAAGGAAGCCACTGCTGAATAGATACTGAGTACGATTAATACTGAAAAAATTAATCCTAAAACAGGAGATATGTGATTAGCAATCGCTAAAGTAGGAACTTGCTGGCCAATAATCAATTTGTAATAAACCAGCTCACCTATTACCAGCGAAATAATCGCAACAGTAAAAGCGATAGTTCCGACAACGCCTGCAGTTCTTGCTTCTCTTAGATTTCCTGCCGACGCTCCGCAATCAACCTGAAAGGGTATACTAACCATAAGAGCAAGAAAGGCATACAATGCTCCTGACCATGCCCAATTTGAAGAAGCGGATTTAAAGCCTAATGTCGGCATAAGGCTGCTGCCTTCCGACAATAAAGTAGGCTGTCCAATAAGAGTAATCATCCCAGCTATACCTACTATTGCCACAAAAATTATTTTTATAGGCCCTATAACACCTATTATATCAATAAGCTTTTCTACTCCCAGCAATACTGTACCCAATGCAAGAAGCGCTATAGCGCCTGTACCTATATACGACGGTATTCCATAATATTGATTAATTGTTGCCCCACCGCCTGCAAGCATAACCACAAATATTGCATACACCAATACTACACTATACCATATATATACTTGACCAAGAAATTTGCCGCAATAATACTCAAAAACGTCATATGGATTGTCAAATTTCTCTTTCTGGCCAACTCCGTATAAAACATATGTTAAGAAACTTGTTATAACCAGAAAAATCAATGCTGCTATAATCCCATTTGTTCCGCTCGTTGTAAAGAATTGTAAAACCTCCTGTCCCGTTGCGAACCCGGATCCAATCCAATATGCACTTAATGCACCCGCAAGAAGTACTACTTTTTTTAAACTAATTAATTCTTTCTCCACCTTTACCACTCCTTGTATTTTGAGTTAGTTAGCGCAAGGTTTCTTATAGCATTTTTCATCAAGAATTCAAAAAGTTCAGTTTTTAACAACTTCTACTCATCCACTTTTGAAATAAGTTGCTAACGCAGTGCGTGAAACAAACTTTTCTGAGGCAGGGAACAGCGGCTTATAGCCGCTGAGCATCCTACAGGCTAAATCGATAGTCCTGATTCAGAAATTACTTTCCTATCATAATATTAAGGATTTCAACATCGGTGGATTTCATGCCCTGGCGACCCATACGACCGATGTTCTGGATTGTTTTTTCGTAATCATTTTCCACAAGTCCTTCTCCGAATTGAAAGACCAAATCGCGTTTTGCCATTTCATACCCCATGATACCAGCGTCTACTGCACTGGAAATTTTTGCAGCACAAGAAGCCTTGGCTCCATCACACACAATGCCGCCCACATTCCCCAAAGCATTGATGATAGTCTTTCCAATGACATCATAATCAGCACCATTCAGATAGGCAATTCCGCAAGCAGCAGCTGCTCCGGCTGATACGGCTCCACAGTAAGCAGACAGGTTTCCAATATAACGCTTCTGATGCAGTGACAGAAGGTTGGTCAGAACAAGAGCCCTATAAAGGGTATCCTCATTTGCTTTCAGCTCTTCAGCGTAAACAACAACCGGCATTGTACAGGTGATCCCTTGGTTGCCGCTTCCCGAGTTAATGACTACCGGGAGGGCACAGCCATTCATTCTTGCATCCGAGCCTGCTGCCGCTGCCGCTCTAGCCCTGATCCGAACATCATTGCTGCCAAATTTAAGGAGAGTCTGTCCCACCTGTGCACTCCATTTATGCGTTAAGCCTTCTTTTGATATAGCAGAATTATACTTAATCTGTCTACTGATGATTTCTCTTACATCATCCAAGCTTACTTCATTAGCAAACTCAAGTATGTCCTTGATATTAAGCTTTGACTTATCCCCTGACTCTTGAGTTACAATATCAGGCTTCTCAAATACCACTTGACCATTTTTTTCAATTTTGGCAATGTGGTTGTGCTTAGTTCTGACTTCCACAGCTGCCGTTTCCTGTCCGGCTTTCAATTCTGCGCGGATGAAAAGATTTTCTTCCCCTTCTTCCAACTCACATCTGCAAATTCCCTGGCTATATAACGTTCTGGTCTTATCGATGTCTTCCTGTTTCACTTGGCTGATGACCTCAAGCTCCAGGTCTGCCTTTCCTGCGACAACGCCTAAGATGGCTGCCACTTCAACGCCTCTCTGACCGCCGGAATTGGGCACAACAACGCCCTTCACGTTTTTAATAATATTGCCGCTGCAACGAATAACCATCCATTCCGGTATCTGCCCAAGAACCTCTCTTGCCTTTGCAGCTGTAAACGCAATAGCAATCGGTTCCGTGCATCCCATAGCCGGAATCAGTTCTTCTTTTAATATCTTAATATAATTATCATATTGCATCTTATCCATTGAAAAATCTCCTTTAGGCAATACTTTAATTATTTGTTTTTTTTGAATAAGACATTTGACAAGTCTTGCCTCCGTTAGCAATGGTATCTCCCAAGTAGAACTCAAATCCCATGGTTTTGGCAATGCTTCTGTCGCCATCCATAGCCATATCGCATAATTTCTCGCAGGTTGCATCATCAAAGCCTAAATCCTGCCATGCCTTCAGCAGTGGGCAGTGATGGAATTCCAACTCCACTTTATCTTCGGTTTTGGTCTTGAATTCAACTTCAAAAGTCTTTACGACATTCGGAGTTAGGAAAGTCTCTACAAAGCACGTAACATTCTCCGGCTTCTGGCAATTGGATTTGATTTCAGCCCCCTGGATCTTACCTGTTTCTACAATCGCTTCACGGATGATTTTTTCTGCTTCTTCTGCCTTTCCTGCTGCTCTGGCCTTGGTGTATGTTAAGCCGGTCCAGGTTGCACGATGTCCGATTGCACCTCTCTGAATGTCTACGATCGGGTCACCTTTGATACTAATTTTGTTATCAATCATATTCTTTCTCCTCCTTCATTGTGATATGATCACGACAATGTTGTAAA
Source organism: Pelorhabdus rhamnosifermentans (assembly GCF_018835585.1). NCBI lineage: Bacteria > Bacillati > Bacillota > Negativicutes > Selenomonadales > Sporomusaceae > Pelorhabdus > Pelorhabdus rhamnosifermentans. The sequence goes on along the minus strand of NZ_JAHGVE010000010.1, from coordinate 139,536 downwards.
TTACTGATGTTCACGCTGATAATTACTAACATTTGTATACTCGAGTATATGTCCTAATCATATCAGTAAAAGGTGTGATAAGCAATATAATTTAACATATGTATACAATATTATTGTATTATATTAAGCGTTCTACACAACGACTGCATTCGAACTGCATTTTAAACCAAAATAAAGTAGTATTTGTTATTTCGTGATATGACTACAATGCTAATTTTTGCTGTCATTTATGAAATTCTATTCCTTTTATATTGACTATCCTTCCTGTTTAAATATATAATGTTATATTGGGCAATGAAGTAAGGAGATAGTTCTGTGAAAAAAATAATCTGCAACACATTAAAGGACCAAGTTTATGATGCTTTGTTTTCTGATATTATCAATGGAGTATATCCTACTGATACCATCCTGACGGAAAAATTTTTGATGGAAAAATATAGTGTTAGTCGTGCACCCATACGGGAAGCACTGACCCAGCTGACTGGAACCTATATTCTCTCCAGTATTCCGAGACAGGGATATAAAATTCTTCAACCAAGCCAACAAAAATTATTGGAAATCATTAAATTCCGCTCTGCTCTGGAATCTTCTTTTTTAGAAAGTTATTGTATCTATATCGATGAATCTTGGGTCAAAGAATTACGAGCCATCTGTGCGGACTACACCAACTGTCCGACCAATGATTTCATGGCCCACTGGCACTATAATTGCCAGTTTCATCTGAAATTGTTCTCTATTTATGGCAACCATTATGCCTATAAGCTCTTAGAAGACGCCCTGAATATCCAGACGATCTTTTTCGTACAGAAAAAGCATTCCGTCACCATGGATTTGCACTTGGCTTTAGTTGATTATCTGGAAAAGGGCGAAATTGCAACGGCTGTGACCATTTTAAAAGCAGATATTGAAAACCTTCTGCTTCCCGCCATTGCTCCTACCCCGGTTGATCAGAATAGTAAATAAGCAAGTCCTTTGCCATGCTCAGTAGCTGGTCCATTGCTATTTCTACTGTTTTCCTGTTCGATGTATACAAAAACCGCCTCGTTTTAGAGGCGGTAAAATTTTGCGCTTTATTCGAATCATATTTGCTTTCTTACCTATGCCTGATCCAGTGATTTATTCAGCATAATCTGTAAAATTTGATCATCTGTCTGTACCATGCCTTTACAGGCCAAGTCCCCGATATTGGCAATGGAAACATCCACATCGTCGGCAACAATTCCTTCGTCCCCTGTCACTCTTGTTCCTTCCAGCGCCATGAGTACCGCTTTGCATGCCGCACTTACGGCTGTCGATACTTTCATGGCGCAACTATTCGCTGCTCCGTCACAGATCATGCCTGCCACATCGCCGATCATACTGGAAATAGCCATACTCACAGCTGAAAATTCTTTTCTGAGCAGCCACGCCATGCCTGCCGCCGCTCCCATGGATGCCGTTGTTACGGCACATAAAGCCGACAGTTTGGGCAGTTTACTATGAATATAAATAGCCATCATATGCGACAACATCAAGGCTCTTGTCAATGTTTCTTCATCGGCTTTTAGCTGCCTAGCCACTACGCTGACAGGCACTGTTGCGGCAATGCCCTGGTTGCCTGATCCGGAATTGGTAATGGCGGGAAGGGGTGCGCCGCCCATACGGGCGTCAGACGCGGCTGTCGTCAGCATCAATACACGCATCATCAAGCAGTCTGACAAGTAGCCTTGTTCAATCTGCCTATTGAGCATGGCACCGATATGCAGCCCGTAGCGTCCGTTCATGCCCTCTTCAGCCAGAGCATCATTTATCCGCGCGGCTTCGCGGATAAATGCGATGCTTTCCAGCGGGGCCTGCGTCGCAAATTCGAATACATCACGGGCCCTCACTCCGGCAAGTGAGTAGGCTGCCTCTTCCGCTGCCGCCTCTTCTTGTTCCTCGGCTTGATAGACAAGCTCACCATTTTGTTCGATGCGAATCACATGGGTATGGTTGTCAGCAATGCAGACTTTGACCCACGCCTCTCCGTGAAACACCTTAGCCTCGGAGTAGAGAACATTGGGCACATCGGCAATAGCAATGTTCACGCGTTTTTCAGCCACCATACGTTTCCCTGCTTCGACTTGCTTCGGTGTCAGCTTTTTTAACACCTCCAGCTTTCCTTGCGGATCACCGCCCAAAGCACCGACAGCTGCGGCAATGAGCAGCCCAGCCATTCCGGTTCCGGGCACAATCACTCCCATGCCATTTTTCATCATATTGGCTGAAACCCGGACTTCGATTTTCTCCGCCGGTTTCCCCAGCCGCTCAGCTGCCATGGCCGCCGCAAGCGCCAGGGAGACCGGCTCGGTACAGCCGACAGCTGGAACGACTTCCTGCTTAACGGCCTTGACCATTTCCTGCCATAAGGAACGAACTTTGGTTGTACTATTTTCTTGCATGATAAAACACTCCTCCCTATATAACTATAGGTTTTTCTCTTAAATGCTCTTTTTTTCTCAGTATTTCAAAAAAATTCAAAGTGCTCGTATTTTAGTAATTAAACTTTTCCGTAAACGCTTGTCCTTTTTCAGGACGTAAAGGCTAAGAAAGGTGATATACAAAGCAAAATACCTGTGGCAATAATAATTTTTAACGATAATCCTTTGTATTGATGCAATAACGGGACCTGATAAACGAGGTACGCCGGAATCAGACAGCCAACCAAACCAAAGACGGGACTGCAAATGGATGTAAAACTGAGTACTGGCGCATTAAGTACAATAGCTCCCCAAGACATAAGAACAGTAAAAATCATGATCCCATAGCCTACCATGTTTTTATTGATTCGCTCCTCAGGCATGATCCGGCACACCAAATTCATGACCAATCCCTGACAGGCTTCGCGAAATCCCAGATACACACCGAAATAGGCCGTCATGACGGCGAAAATATTGAGGATCAAGCTGAATATTTTTACCGACTGTTGTCCTCCGCCCTGCGCTGCCATGGCTAAGGCCGAAATATTGGCGTGATAAGCCGCGACAGCCTGCTCATGACCCATAGACAAAGTAAACGACACAGCATAAAAGAATACCGTCACAAACAGAATACCAAAGGCAATATTCATGGCCCGCATGGCTTTGTAACGTGCGACTTCAATCGACTTTTCATGGGATCGATAGGAAATGACCATGGGGCTTAAGCTTTGAATAAACAGAATGGATGTCAAAGTAAAGGGCAGCATCACCACCGTATCGTGCAGAAATTTACCAAGGGGCGGGAGCGCTCCGACATTGGCCAGATTCCAATGACTGATCATAAGCAGACCGAGAAAAGCCACAACAAGTAACTTCGTCAGCACCATGCCTGTGGCAATTTTAAACAAGGCCTTTTCACCCCGCGAAGCCAAAACCACAAGACCACAAATGAGTGCCAATCCATACAAAGGATTTTTCGAGAGCAGTGTCTGCGTGACGCCAAAGGACTGTAAAAACGAAGCACTGTCGTTGTTAATGGCTGTAGAATATACAAATACCCAAATGATGAGCATAATAAAATACAGGGCGCCTAAGAATATCCCCCAGTTCTTACCAAGATAGCCTTTAATCACACTGGGATAGTCCTTGCATTCCGGCGAAGCGGCCAGGGTATTAATGAAAAGTCTTTGGAACAAATACATGGCCGGATAGCCAATGACTGCCGAAAATAAAAAGACCCATAACCCCATCAGCCCGACTTGGACAGGTAAAAAGACAATGCCGGCACCAATGGCCATGCCAATACTCATAATCACCCAGCCCCAATCCGTTCCATCGAAACGGATGGCCTTGCGCCATTCTTCATCTGTTAAACCGGACCGCGCCGCTAGACGACTAGAAGAAAAGTCTGAAGCAACGGCTTCTTTACAGGCGAATAAATTCATTAATCATACCTCCTCTATTCCCAAACTAATACGACTTTCGCTAATATTTCGTTAATTAACGGCAAAAATATATCCTTGCCTACTGTTCATTACGAAAAGCAATAAATTCGATTTCGACGCAAGCTGCTTTGGGTAAGCTTGCCACAGCAATGCAAGAACGCGCAGGCAGCTTGTCCACAAAATAACGTCCATAAATTTCATTGACCGCCGTAAAATCCTCCATATGAATTAAAAATACCGTCGTTTTGACAACATCCGCAAAATCTAGTTTCGCTGCAAGTAAAAGCTGTTTAATATTTTCCATGACTTGTGTTACTTGAGCTGTAATTCCTCCGTCGACAAGTTCCCCTGTTTTGGGATTGATGGGGCTTTGACCTGAGCCAAACAGAAAGCCACCAACCTTTCGAACCGATGAATAAGGCCCTATTACCCGTGAAGCTTCTTTGTTCTCGATAATTTCTTGCATATTCATACCTCCAGATTTTTAGTAGGACAGACCATTCCTTACACCCATTCCATCTAAATTAACCAACCAAACTTTGTTTACAACTTGACAAAAATAGCTAATTATTCATTCAATGCAATCCCCCAGACAATAGTTGATTCAGCAAAGTAGATGACAAGCCACTTCTTGCTCGCTCGCATTTTGTGAGCAAGAAGATCAAAAAATAATCGACTCTACTGATACTTTGAAATACTTTGCTATTTCTTTAGCCCTTCCCAATGACGGCGTTCTTTCGCCAGATTCATACATAGCTATTGAAGATGGAGCAACGTTAATGATTTGAGCTAATTCACGTTGGGTTAATTTTTTATTAGTCCGTAGATCTGCCAATGTTACGCCGTTCATAATACACCTCCCGCTCTCGTTTTGTGAACTTGTCATATATTATATTATCACGTTATGCGAGCAAGTCAAGTATTTTGAATTATTTCTTCACTTTTTGTGAACATTTCCGTTATGCTCACTTAATGTGAGATATTATTAGTGTAGGTGATGTTATATGAGTTTTGGTGAAAGATTAAAATATCTTCGCGAAAATCGCGAACTAACCCAACGAGCTTTAGCTAATTTAATCAAAATTGGTTACAGTACATTGGCTATGTATGAGACAAATAAACGCCAACCTGATTTTGATATACTAAATAAGTTGGCATCATTCTTTGATGTCACCACCGATTACCTTTTAGAACGCACAAATGATTCCAAACCTCTTACTGAAAAAGATAAAATAATAACTCTCAAATCATCAAAAGAAGCATCTCCTCAAAATCTTAAACTTTTAGAAATCGCACGTAAATTAGAAAAACTTCCGCCTGAAAAGCGGAAGGCTCTTGAAACATTGTTTGGAGTAGATGAACAAAACACAGATAAAAATAGTTAATCCCCGTTTTATGGAAAATTACATATTTTCCATTGCATAAAAATGAGCTTTAAAATTGGCATTTTGATTAGCCAATTTTAAAGCTCATTTTGTATTGCATTAAGCAGCTGCTTCTTTTGATGGTTACAAAGTTTTCCGCAAGGCTTGTCCTATTCGCTTTTGCTGGTATAACAGTATATGACTTCACCCTCTGCTGATACTCTTGTAGCTATGTCCAATTATTTCAATGTGTCGCTGGACTATTTGGCTGGCTTATCCGACAAACCAGAAAGAAAATGATTATATGATTTTATGCCTAATTTCAGCGAACGATAAGCTATTGAAAAAACTACATAACCTAAAAGCGGAAGAATTAGCGAAAAAAATAGGTGTCAAACGCCGGATCATATTTATGTACGAAAAAGATGATTCTAAATCCAATTATGAAGTTCTTATCGTTTTGGCCGACTATTTTAAAGTATCCCTTGATTATCTTGTAAGTCGATCAGATAAACCGGAAAAATAAAAAGCAACAAAAAACCTACTACAAAATAAATGCAGTAGGTTTTTATCATATTTGGCCTTGATTGATATAATAATCTTAGTTAAAGTAACTCTTTACGCATATTCCAAAACCATCACGCCTGGAGCTGAACCCAGGCCTTCCTTGTCAAACTCGACTTCCTGTTTGCCCTCTCGCTGACCGCCCCCCATTTTTTGCAGAAAACTTTCAACCCCTGCGATGGGAAAGTTCATAACCTCTGTTTTAAAATGCATGGGTATAATTACCGATGGTTGTAGCATTTTAGCGACTTCTACCGCCTGATCGGGTCCGATGGTATAAAATCCGCCTACAGGCATCAACAAAACGTCAACATGGCCTATCTCTTTCACCTGCTCCGGAGTCAATAAATGTCCTAAATCCCCGCATGACAAATATGTATTCCATCAATAATGAACTTGTAAATGATGTTTTTCCCGCGCTGAGCACCATTTTGATCGTCATGGAAAGTGGCTACGCCAGTAATTTCAATCCTTTTATGAGAAAAATCTCCCGTCTTAGTTACATGAAAAAATTCTCCCTGTACCGCTTGAGTATAACTATGATCAGAATGATCATGGGACGGTGTCTTTTTTTGTGTCATACTTATATACCTCTTAACAATCAAGCTTTTGCCAGAACACTTAAGATGGCATGATAGTAGAAGCAAAATGAATGTCCCTTTGCTTCGTAATGAATCTGCAACTACGAGGGTTTTATTACAATTAACTAGCTTAATAATGTAATTTTCTCTCCATCCATAGGAATAAATACTTGATCTACTAACCCTTCTTGTTGAAGACAAGTATACAATTCACTCCGTGATAAAAGGCAATGATTAATGGCTTCCATATGGACAGCAATGATTTTTGATTTCGGCGCCTTTCGGCAAGCTTTAATAACATCTTGGGCTGTCATTGTAATCGGATCACGGGTAGTAAAACAATACTTATCGATTACCTTTGTTCCAGTGTTGCTTTTGATGTAATAGGAATAAAGCTGATTCTAAATATTTTGTCTAATCGTTATTTGTGTTGATAGTTGACAAATACTTAAATTTTTTATGCAATGCTAGTGATAATGCATATTATCATACTTATCTATCTATTCTACAATTACTGAAAGGCCATCGGGAATAACTGTTACTTTAGCATCTTCGCCTTCTATTTCATAGGCGCGTTTCAACGCCTGCTCAAAAGTTGTGGCAAGTTCCATATGCATACCTGAAATCAGTTTCGGATCAACAAGATCCGAAACCATGATAACATGATGCTTGGAAAGAATACGAGCAAGGATCTGTGAAGTCCATTGATCTGGAATAGTGTCTTGGCGTTGGGTATGAATGGCCTTTTCCAAAAATTCTTCCGGTGTCGCGGCCTCAGCAAGATTGTTATAAAATCCTTCCCCGCCATGACCATCCGCACAACCGGCTACCATAATAATAACGCCCTTTTCCCTATTGGTAGCTTCTGCTGCTGTCATTCCTTTGACGGCCTGATAAATATTTTGATCAAGCGGATAACCGCCATTTGTTGAGATAGCAATATCGCAAGGTATCTTTTTAACTTTGGCAAGTTTCTCTACAAAATTGCAGCCAGTTTGATGAGCTTTTTCAAGATCTCCGGCAAAGGAAGCAATAATTTGTTTATCTCCATCAAGCACAACGTTTAAAATAAATTTAAGACTTGCTGTTTTTGCCGCATACAACATATCCTCATGAACAGGATTATACTTTAGATTTCCAGTGCGTGCCTTGCTGGAATGTATAAACTCGCCGCAATGATTTGCCATAATCGTTTTATAGGACGCAATTCCGGGCAATACCGACTTGCGTCCGCCTGAAAAGCCTGCAAAAAAGTGGGACTCAATAAACCCTTCGGAAATAAGAAGATCAGCTTCGACAGCCGTTCGATTTAGGATACACGGACCGCCTGACGGAAGCGTACCTATCTTTACCATGGCAGCATCGTCTATTGAAACATGCATAACAATTTGCTCATTGTTTACAATGTCTTCACCATATTTATCGATTAATTCTTTTCGAGTCGATGGACGATGAAAACCTGTAGCAACCAAAATTTTAATATTTGCCTTAGGTTCAACACTGCGAATACGTCGGAGTAAAATTGGCGTAATGATTTTCGACGGAACGGGGCGGGTATGATCTGAACTGATTATAACAATATTTTTCTTGCCACGTACTAAATATTCCAACTTAGGGGAACCGATCGGATTATCTAGTGATGCTTCTACAATTTCATTTTGGGACAAAGTAGTCTGGTAATTTTCTGCTTGGGAAACCAGAATGCCTTGCAAATTATCTCTTTTTATTTTTGCAATAATTTCTTTTTTATCATAAGGTAATTTTACATTAACATATTCCATAATTACCCTCCTGTGTTCCAATTAGTTAGTAAAATAGCTATTCCAAAATTACATTCGAATGTTAAAAGCAGTATAGTTCAGTAGTCTTTGCTTGTATAGCCAAATAAAAAAAATAGCTGACATAAGTAAAATTGATAACAGGAAATTCAGCTATAATATTTTATTTATTATCCCGATTCAAATTTACCACATAGTCAATAAATAGCTTGATAGCGCGATACTTTGGGTTCTTTTTTTTATATAACAGATAAGCTTTCAACATGTATGATGGGCTAAGCGCAAAGTATCCATGCCCATGATTAGCATCGAGTGTATTGAGAAGCCGCTCGACAACCAGTGCTCCTGCACAATTTTCTTTACAAAACTGAATAATGGCATATGGAGACGACAATTGCGCCGCAACAACCGGTAATTTTCCCTCTGTGTTAAAATACTGATCGATCATTTTATTCATGAAATTATTCGGTGGGTATTTCGCTAACGGTAATTTAAACACGTCGGATATACTGACTGGCTCCTTTAGCTTTGGAATATTGGGAGCATAATAGACCATACGGTCCATCCTAAATAAGGTGTTGTCGAAATTTTCCAATTTTTCATCATCGGCAAGGAAGGTTGAAGCAATATCAATTTTCCCATTATTTAATGACCTAATAAGATCGTCCTTTTCCATGCTATAAACAGTTAATCGGATATTTCCGTTTTTACGAAAATATGTTACATGCTGGCTCATTAGTATGTCGCCTAGAGATGTCAGCACACCTACTTTCAATTCCAACGGTCTTTCACTGCTCATTTCCTGTAATTCATAAATTGCTTCCATTAATTCCGGCATAATTTTATTTATTTTTTTATAAAAGAATTCACCCTCAGGCGTCAAACAACTACCGCGATTGGAACGTAAAATCAGCTTTACTCCTAATCTTTCTTCAAGCTTTTTCATCTGAAAGCTAAAAGCAGATTGGGTAATATGTGCCTGGTCGGCGGCAAGAGTAAAGTTACGGACTTTTCCGTATATTATAAAATTTTCCATTTCCTGAATGTTAGGCAATTCTTTAATTTCCATTAGCCCCTGCCCTTCTGAATATAACACAACGATCTGCCTTGACAAAAAAAATTTTATCGACATTATACATAAATAAATGAAATGTCAACACATTAGGAAATTTGAATCGAAGGGCTGGTTCTCATGTCTCTTTTTGTGTCATACTTACATACCTCTTAACAATCAAGCTTTTGCCAAAACACTTAAGACGGTAAGAAGCAAAACATTATATTCTTTCAGATCTTCTGTAAGAAGTGAAGCCATTGGCCTCATGGTTCTAATGCAACAACCAAGAATCCCTTTGCTGGCCGGATAATTTGCGGCACTTGCGGTCATATTTTGGGTAGGAAGGTTTGGAACAGTACCGATGAAAGGCATAGAAGAATTATCTGGCGGTGCAATGGTAAATATGTAAATTATTAAAAAAGCTAAGGCGATTACCGAATTTGATAGCGACCTATACTTCGCCTTGGTGGAAAAGATAACGGTTTTTCATAAAAAGATCCTTTCCTCCAGCGCCTATAAAATAAGCCGCAGCTATTTGCATACCGTATACAGGATCATTTTATAACACTTAAGAAAAATAATACAATACATGTTGTATATATGATCTATTCCTGTAAGCTATAGGAAGGCACGGGAAATTAATCTACCACCATAACTGGCTTACTTGGGCAAATTCGCTGGGGATGTCACCGGAAATTTTACACCGTATTGTTTCTTTAAGTTCGGCGGGTTTTGAATCAGTGCCTCATAACGGGGCTCTTGTTACTTTGATTGCACTCTGCGGCTTAACTCATAAACAATCATATATGATATCTTTATGCTCAGTGTCTTTAAGTTGGCTGTCCCTTTTCGCTGTATTGCCTATATAGTACGACTAGGGCTTTTATAGCTTAAAGAGCTACCAGTTTGTTTGTCATAATACTGGGCTATGACTTCACCCTCTGCTGATACTCTTGTAGCTATGTCCAATTATTTCAATGTTTCGCTGGACTATTTGGCTGGCTTATCCGACAAACCAGAAAAAAATGATTACGTAAAAGTCGCAAGAACATCCTATCGGCAAACGATTAAACTATTTACGAAAACTACATAACCTAAAAACGGAAGAATTAGCTGATTTCCAATAGCTTATAATGAAGAAAAAAAGTAATAAAAAGACCCTATAGATTGGATACGAAAAAAAATCCATCTATAGGGTCTTTTTATGTTGTAGCACAACCCTAAGCTTTCCACCTAGTCTCCATTCTCCTGGCAATGCTGTGGCAGAAAATAAGATTCACAGCAATAATAAAAATGACTATTGGCAAAAGAAAAATAATCTGATTCCAATTTAGCAGCCCTAACAAATGAAGATAGTATAAAGAAAAAATGCTATAAACTCCAGTAAACAACCCCGTTCCTACGGCAGGAATATATCTCCGCAAAAACATAGCTTGCGCTAAATGAATAACGACATGAACAAGATAACCAATCGTTACCGCTGCAAAAAGAGAATATAACCCCCCCTCTACACAAAACAGAGTCAGAACAGATAGCAATATGAACTCCTCAAAAACTGCCACCGCAAAAGCAGCTGTTGATAAGGCCTCAAGCCTAAGAACCATTTTTTGGGCTATATGAGGAATTTTTTTATGAAGGTCAATACTATTTTTTTTCATCCAACGAGGAAGGAAGATGATTTCCTCAAATTCGTGAATCATGAAAACTATAGGAAATAGCCACATCATGGATTCTATACTCATTCACAAACTACCTACTCTCTCTCTAATTCCACCATTTAAGTAATTCGACGTTGACTATAATTAACACTTTTTAATGTTATTGAGACACTAAGGCATGTAAACATGACAAAATAGTGACGCTGAAATCGCTGTGGGTGGATCATCTTCAGCTCGCATGAGTGTCGTGGGGATTATACCATTCGCAGCCACCCAATTATCAATGGCTTCCGGATCATCGCCAATCATATTCGCTGTCGGAGTTTCATCGGTAGAAGCAACTCCCATAGCACTTAACCCATTTTCTACTTCCTCTTTCGTCATACCTGGTATATTATCTGCCATAAAACCAGATACTGAGTCACTTTCAGGAGCTGGTACAGGCTGATTAAATGCCGCTTGCAGAGGCTGAGTAATATTTTCACTAATCCACTGTGCAACACTATCCCAGGTACTCTGAATATTATCCAAAACATTTTCATAGGATTGAATACTTGCATCATCAGTATATAACCCTTGACTATAATCTGCCAAAGAATAATCTCCAAAACCTGCTATAGAATCATAGGAACAAATTTCTCCTCCGATCACCCCTAATCCACTGTTACTATCCGAATTATCGGACCACGAAGAATTATCCGCTACGACACCCATTGTATCTTCATAAGAATTTTGCACTACACCTGAATAGTCTGACCCCACAATACCGCCGTAACTGCCGTTAGTTGAATTACTGTCGGAAGCCGAAGAAGACGTATCTCCTCCTGTAGCATTTCCTTGATCATTACTAGAATAATTAACAATTGCTCCCGAATAATCTGCCCCGGCACCATCAATGCCGCCATAATTGCAAGTATTTGAATCACTATCCAATGTCGAAGAAAAGCTACTATATCCCGCTGTAGTATCGCTAGATTCATTACCAGAGCAACTGGTACTTGAATCATTACCAGAGGTCGAAGAAGAATTATCTCCTCCATAATAACCGCCTGTATCTCCTCCGTACCCACTGTAAGAACTACTTCTGTTAGTACTATCACTACTAGAGTTATCTCCACCGTAACTCCCAGTACTCCTATTAGAATCTACGTTCATATGTTACACCTCCTGTGCCTTTAAGTACATATGGACATCATAACAAGAGTCTATGACCAACTTGTGACAATTGAAGTATTTTTTAACTAGCAACCTGATATTGTTCAGCACAAAGTTAGCAATTTAGCTTACGAAACAATAAAAATGAGCATTAAAATAGGCGTTTTAACTAGCCAATTTTAAGCTCATTTTTTATTTGGTTACATTTTCTTGTCCCTGCCAACGATTTTAAGCAACGTCACTAATTACATGCGATGCATCATTGGCAACATAAAAAAGTAAATATTCGCTAACAGCAAGATAATAATCAGGCATATAAACGGCAAGGCAGATCCCTTTATTTTTTCTACAGAATACTGTGATTTCGCTATCCGATAGGCAGTATAAATCGAACCCAAAGTGCCAATCCCAAGCAATATATATTGCAATATCTGAATCGTATCGACACTAAAAAAAGCAGTCGATTTTTCCGGAACATTCATGCCAATTACCGCCATACCAGTAAACAAAATTGATTTACCCTCTGCTAATAAGTGAAACAAATTATGAGCCATGTGGGCTGCCAAATCCAGTGGAATTAAAGCATAGCCGAAGCGAGCAAAATTCATATGGGTAGACTCACCATTACTTTTCCCAGCTGCCCAACTGCTTATATAAAGTAAGCCAACCGGTATAGCCATTGCAATTAAGAAAATAACAGTAAATGTGATTGCATACTCATGAGTACCGAGGGCATTTTCCAGCCAGCTTTGAGCCTGGTCCCAAATTTCCAACATGGTGATGTTCTGAACAAATACGATTCCCATGATAACAATCGCCAAGATAGACTCTTCAAACTTCGGCTTGCGTATAAACCAAAGCTCTTTAGACGGCGGTCGAACTGAAATGGTGATGGAATCATCGGGACAATTTTTTACACAATGACCACATAGATTGCACCGCGCACTATTATCCATCGTTCTTGGAAACTCAAACATTGGACAGCCGGGAACATTTTTACTGCCCTTATAACAGGCCGCCACAGTACATTTATTGCACTTCTCCGGTGTTCCCCGAAGTTCCAAAGCACCTGTTCGCGAGTAGTTGCCTGCTACACCGCCTAAAAAACAAATATGACGACACCACGTCCGACGTTCAAAAAAGGCCCCGGCAGTAATCGCACCTGCCGCAAGAATCAGCATCACTACACCAGAACCACGCGGCGACTCCACAATGCCATAAACATGATCTCCCCAGGTAATCAAGATAAAGAAGATATCAATAATCCAAATACCATATTTATTAAGAAATTTAGGCACAGGGCGATTATTCCCCACAATTTTTTGAACATAATCACTGACTGTTCCAAATGGACAAATACCACACCAAAATCGCCCAAACAGGAGAAAGATCAGCGGAATCAATGGCCACCATAACACCCAGGTCAAAGCAATCCCAAAGTTTTCATGGGCTTCGATCGGACCAAAAAACAATTCATACATAATAAAAGCAAAAACTATTACAACAGGGACTTGTAGAATTCCCGGGTACCACTTGCTTTTTAAGATAGATTTCAACAGACTATTTTCCTTGATCTCCGGCATTTAATTCACCCCTCGTCCTTTCCTGCCAGTAAATTTCATGATTCCGGCACTGATGATCACAACGAAAATAAATCCGCCAAATCCATAAAGAATCGGCCAGGGGTTATCGTCTTTAGCAGTTTCCTTTTTATCATGTCCACTATGAACCATGTTGTTCATATCATGACCGCTTTGAGAATCATTCGTCATTGAGCTCATATCATGGCCGCTCTGAAAGCCCTGTGTCATGGCCCCCATATCATGCTTTTGTTCCCCTAAATTACTTGCGGCAAAAGCCCCCACAGTAAGCAGCCCAAGTAGTATTAGTGTCGCAAAACCTGTTATCAGAAACTTTCCGCGCCGCTTTGACGTATTAATCAACTAATAGACCTCCCTGATTGATAACAATTCAGTCGCACTGCGATTTTTAAGCCTCTCGGCCTGGCTTTAATTATTTTTGGTATTGCTATGATTCATGTCCATATTACTATGATCCATATTGCTGTGATCTGCTTGTTGAGTAGTACTCTTATTAGTTGTCGAAGTATTATTGCTTGCGGAACTCCCACACCCCGCCAAAAACAAACCTAAAATAAAAACTAAAACTGTACCTACTGCATAAAACTTTTTCATTTTTCCGCCTCCAGCACACCAACTATAATGACCTGAAAACGTTCGTCGGACATCTTTATCCCCCTAATCGGTATGTGTTTGTTACTGGTCCCTATTATAGCCGTCAATTATGAATTTCTTATGAATGGGTGGTGAATTTGTTATGTGATTTCAATGCTGTTTAAATTGAATACTCCTCGCAAGCATCCTTCCTCCCCAATTTGCAGTGCAAAATACCCCTACTAACATTCCTTATATGTATTGTGTTCTTCAGACCGAAACTTTGCCGCTGATTTCCTATAATTTAATAAAAAGTATCTACTAGAAAAGCTGCCATATATCAGGCAGCTTTTCCCTTGTCGTTTACTCTGGTCGGTATTGAAAAGTGGTGCTAAAAAACTGATTATCTTTATTTGTAGTGTCATACCAGATTTTAGCGTCTTTCTTTTTAAATTTTTTATCATACGAATATAAATTCCATGTCGGCTCATGTCCGAATACTAGCACTTTGTCGGAATAGGCCGGACAGCAAGGAAAACTTTCACTCATCCATACAGTTTCATTTTCCACGTTTTCTTCAATTGGCTTTTGTACGTTGGCCCCTGCGTGAGTAAAAATATAGTTACCTATGGAAAAATACAAGAGTAATGTTCGGGTAAAGACTAAGATTTTTTCAAGTTTTTCTCTAGATAAGTCCTTAATTTCATAATACATTTCCGCGCCGCCGTTGTATGTAAACCAGTTACACATCTATAAAAAAAACACTAAATAGATCTCCATCTTACTTAGAGACTACCATAAGGTGTTTTTTATTTAATAACTTTTTGTCATTTCACAACTTTATCATTAATTTAACAACTTTATCTCTACAGCTACCCCGTAAAATGGTTTTTCATTCAATAACTTTCTATTTCCCTTTTTTATACAAAAAACACCTCTAGCAATAATCATATTACTAGAGGTGCTTTCTGTTCAATCTTTTTTATAATGCTACAATTGAAGCTACATTTATCATTCTTTTATTCTACTGTAACGCTTTTTGCAAGATTTCTAGGCTTATCGACATCGCAGCCACGGGTAATAGCAGCGTAATAAGCCAGAAGTTGCAGAGGAATAACCGATAGAATGGGTGCTAAATATTTTTCTGTACGTGGAATCAAAATAGTATGATCCACGTATTTTTCTAGCTGTTTATCGCCCACAAAGCCAATACCAATGACAACGGCATCACGCGCTTTTACTTCTTTAATATTGCTCAGCGTTTTGTCATAGACATCAGACTGTGTTGCCAAAGCAATGACAGGTACCCCTTCAATAATAAGGGCTAATGTGCCATGTTTGAGTTCGCCTGCTGCATAAGCCTCAGCATGAATATAAGAAATTTCCTTGAGTTTTAAAGCTCCTTCGAGAGCCACTGCATAATCAAGAGAACGGCCAATAAAGAACACATCTTCGCTAAAACCGTATTTTTCGGCAAATGTCTTAATGGGCTCCACATCATCCAACACTTCATGAGCCTGTGCCGGAAGATTTTTAAGTCCGGCAACAAGTTCCTTCATGCGCTCGGGTGCAATCGCTTCTTTGAGACCTGCTAGATACAAAGCCAACATAAACACACTAACAAGCTGTGTCGTATAGGCCTTGGTGGATGCCACGGCAATTTCCGGGCCTGCCCAGGTATAAATGACATGATCGGCTTCACGGGCAATGGACGAACCGACAACATTGGTTACGGCAAGAGTACGCGCCCCTAACCGTTTAGCTTCTTTTAAAGCTGCTAAAGTGTCAATAGTTTCGCCTGACTGACTAATCACGATTGCCAAAGTAGATTCATCAACAAGCGGTGTCCGGTAACGGAATTCGGAGGCAATATCCACTTCTACAGGAATACGAGCAAGTTGCTCAATAAAATATTTGGCAACAAAACCGGCATGATAAGCAGTTCCGCATGCCGTAATCAAAATCTTCTTGATGCCGACCAGATCTTCTTTCGTCCATTTTAGCTCATCAAAAATAATCTCGCTGTTGTCTTTGGCTAAGCGGCCTGACATGGTTTCACGAATAACTTTCGGCTGTTCATAAATTTCCTTGATCATGAAATGTTCATAGCCGCCTTTTTCAGCTGCTTCGGCATCCCAATTCACTTCAAAAACTTTTTTACTGACAGGAACACCTTGACGGTTCATTACCCAAACAGAGTCTTTTGTAACAACAGCCATCTCGCCGTCGCTCAAGATATAAGTCCGGCGGGTATAGTTAATAATCGCCGGAATATCTGAGGCAATAAAGTTTTCACCCTGTCCTAGGCCAATGACTAAAGGATTATCTTTTTTGGAACAAATAATTTTATCAGGATCAAACTTCGTCATGAACACGAGCGAATAAGAACCTTCAATGGCTGCCAATACTTTCTTGACAGCTCCTTCAAAGTCGCCGTCATAATATTCTTCAAGTAAATGGGCCACAACTTCCGTGTCTGTTTCCGAAACAAAAACATGGCCTTTTTCAATTAATTTTTCTTTTAAGTCCAAATAGTTTTCAATAATTCCATTGTGAACAACAACGAAATTCCCTGTACAATCTGTATGAGGATGTGAATTGACATCAGACGGACGACCGTGTGTCGCCCAGCGAGTATGACCAATACCAATTTGTCCCTGTGGCATATTATTTTTCAGTTGATCCTTTAAAACGGCTAAACGACCGACTGTTTTTGTTACATTAATTTTTTCACCATCAAAAACAGCAATTCCTGCTGAATCATAACCACGATACTCTAATTTTGACAGTCCTTCTAATAAGAACCCGGCCGCCTGCTTGGGCCCAATATATCCAACAATACCGCACATAAATACATTACCCCCTCATTATCTTACTGCCACAGCTTTTTTGTGCCACTTGTTACCAAATGGTTTTGTAAAACTGCTTTCGGCGGCAGTCGCCGAGAGGTATCCGCTGACTTCTCGATAAACCTCTTCCTCGTCTGCTTACTTCATTTCATCCGCACGTAAGTAAGCACCAGCGCTTTAACTAGTCTTCGTAAAATCAATATTCCTATGCTATTTTTGCTTTATCCTCGCTACGATCCGCCTCCTCACCTTATACATATGCAAAAAGGAACACCGAAGGTGCCCCCATGCACTATTGTCCTATTTTAAACTAATTTTGCCTTAACGTCAACCTTGGCCTTGTTCGTTTTTTACAATGTCTGCAATTTGCTGAACAATGAGTTCCAGCTTGGCCTGTACAGGCCCTTCAGCCATCACACGAATAAGTGGTTCTGTCCCTGATGGACGCACTAATATTCGGCCTTCTTCACCAAGATCCTCACTGCCCTTGGTAATGGCGGCTTGAATACGCGCATTTTGCTCCCAACCCTGTTTGCTTGCCACACGCACATTCACGAGTAGCTGAGGAAATGTCGTCATGGCAGCATTAAGCTCAGACATGGTCTGCTTTGTTCTTACCATAGCAGATAGTAATTGCAAGGCTGTAATAAGCCCATCGCCCGTCGTACAATATTCTTGAAAAACAATATGACCTGACTGCTCTCCGCCTAGCATAAAACCCTGTTCACGCATTTTTTCCAGTACGTAACGATCCCCGACAGGTGTTACAACAACTTTAATACCGACGCTCTTCATGGCTTGATGAAGACCAATGTTGCTCATAACAGTAGCTACAAGAGTATCTTTCGCCAAATGACCAGACTGTTGAAGCTGCTTGGCACAGATCACCATAATATGATCGCCATCAACGATCTTCCCCTGCTCGTCCACCGCGAGGCAACGGTCGGCATCACCATCATTAGCAATCCCCACATCAGCATGATGCTCAAGCACGGCTTGCTGTAATCCAGCCAAATGGGTGGAGCCGCATTGATCATTAATATTCGTACCGCTTGGCTGATCATTGATAACAATGACCTCAGCCCCTAAGTGTCTGAGAACCCTTGGCACGACTTCATAAGCTGCACCATTGGCACAATCTAAGACAATTTTCAACCCAGCAAGGGATACAGTAGTGGTACTCAGACAATGTTCAATATACTTTTCAATAAGTTCATGTTGATACTCAATAGTACCAATTTCATTAGCGACGGGGCGTTTCATTGTGGCTAATGAATGAGTAATAAGTTCTTCCAGTTCATCTTCTATCTTGTCAGGCAATTTATAGCCAGTACCGGCAAAAAATTTGATGCCATTATCAGGATAAGGATTATGAGAAGCAGAAATAACAACTCCTGCCATAGCCTGTGTCGTTTTTGTCAAGTAAGCAATAGCTGGCGTAGGAATAACTCCCGCCAAAATAGCCTTTCCTCCTGCTGCACAAATGCCTGCTGCCAAAGCCGACTCAAGCATTTGTCCTGAAATACGCGTATCGCGCCCGATCAAAAGAACAGGCTCCCGGCACTCCTTGCCAAAATAATACGTTGCCGCCCGTCCTAAATTAAATGCTAATTCCGGTGTCAAATACTGATTGGCAATTCCTCTTACTCCATCTGTTCCAAATAATCTACCCAAATTATGTTTCCCCTTCCGAACTGTTAAAATTTATTTTAAAACCGGTTGTCCATATGTAGCAATGATGTGATTAGCAACATGAAGACCATCTAATGCAGCGCTCATAATACCTCCTGCATAACCTGCGCCTTCACCCATGGGATACAAGCCACCGACATTTTCCGATTGAAAATGATTGTCACGCCGAATTCTTACGGGTGCCGAAGTACGCGTCTCCACACCTGTCATGATGACACCATCATCAGCAAATCCTTTTATTTTACGCCCAAATTCAGGCAAAGCCTTGGCAAGTGTAGCCGTAACAAAATCGGGGAGACACTGTCTAAGATCGCCCTTTTTCACACCGGGCCGATAAGTAGGCTGTACAAAAAAATTCACATCTCTCCGATGTAAAAAACTGCCGACACTTTGTACAGGGGCACAGTAATTACTGCCAGCAAGCTCAAAAGCCAATTTTTCATAATGCCGTTGAAAAGCGATACCAGCTAAATTTCCCGGTCCAAAATCAGTTAATTCAACATTTACTACAAGTGCGCTATTGGCCATGCCAGAAGCACGGGCAAAACTACTCATGCCATTTGTCACAACCTGTCCCGCTTCTGAAGCGCCAGCAACAACAACGCCGCCCGGGCACATACAAAAGGAATAGGCTGTACGCTTTGTTTCCCTATCATGATAAACAAGGGCATAGTCGGCAGCACCCAGTTTTGGATGACCAGCCCAAGCGCCGAACTGCGCCACATCGATAAGCTGCTGAGAATGCTCAATGCGCACCCCAATAGCAAAAGGTTTCGCTTCAAGTGCCACCCCTTGCTTATCTAAATATTCATAGGTGTCTCGCGCACTATTGCCGATACCGAACAGAACAACATCTGCAGCGATTTCTTCCTTGCCATTCAATTGTAGAGAAGTAATACTCCCTGTATCACTTCTAGTAAATCCTGTCACTTGACTATGAAATCGCACTTCACCGCCAAGTTCAATGACTTTTTGCCGTAAATTTTTGACGACCTGCTGCAGCCGATCTGTACCAATATGTGGTTTATGAGCATACAAAATATTATCTGGAGCACCAAAATTAACAAATAGTCCAAGTACCTCGCTCATGCTGGAATCATTGACACGCGTCGTAAGCTTGCCATCAGAGAAGGTTCCTGCCCCGCCCTCACCGAACTGTACATTGGACCGGATATTCAGTTGGCCTGTCTGCCAAAAATCATTGACATCTTTTGTCCGTTGGTCAATATCGGCGCCGCGTTCCAATACAATAGGCCTAAAACCTGCTTGGGCCAAAGTGTAAGCCGCAAGCATGCCCGATGGACCAAACCCTACAATAATGGGACGATATGACAGTTTTCTTTCACCGCAGACAATGGACTGAGGTTTATCTTCTTCTTTAATAACAACATTTTTATCATGACGCAGCTTTGTTAGAACTTTTCTTTCAGGTAAAGTCGTTTCCACATCTAAAGTGTAGACAAAGCTAATATTTTGTTTGCGTCTGGCATCAAGGGCCTGACGAATACATTTTACCGAACGAATTGCTGTGACAGGTATTTTCAAACGTTTGGCAACAAGCTCTTGTATTGTTTGCTCTTCCGTAATAGCTGTACGAAAATTACTGATTCTCAACAATCAAGCAGTCTCCTTTGCAACAAATGTGACAAAAAGCAACTAATGCGTCGGTCCCACAATAAATTTTACGGTAATGGTAGTAGGTGACACTACAATACCATCCTTGGCAATAACTTTGATTTGGCGATTAAATTCTTTCATATCGTTTGTTAATACGATAGGCTCTGTTGTCACTGTATCCATCGTATCAAGCAAAGCCTTTGACCCGAATAACTCAATTTTAGTTGGAGTAACTTCCAATTGTTTCATCATCATGCCTGTTGGCAATTCGCCGCTAAAGACGGGTTTCACATCAACCAGTTTTTTGTTGACGACAAGCAGTTGTGTGGCAACATTGATTTGACTCGGTTGTGCTACCACATCTTCCAGTTCTTTGCCATCTGTATTAACAATATGGACAGTAAATTTACCTGAAAAATCCGTACTATGTTCGGATAAATCCATGTAAATTATAGCTTTATCCATACTATCAAGCACGCTCTTAGGCCCTTCTACAATGACTGCATCCGGTGATAGCGTAACCTTGCCCACAATCGCATTTTCAGGTGGTGCACTTGTATACCGAACTTCCACAGGCAATTTACGGCTTGTTGCAATATCAATACGAAGCAAAGCTTTATCAGGATTCACTTCAACTAATTCAACAGACTGAGGAACAATAGCCATAATTTTTATGGGATGGCGTCCCTCACCAACGCCTTTTAAATCGATATAGGCGGCAATATCACTGGCAGACAAAGTAGCAATAATACTTCGGGCGCCACGTACTTTGACACGCACTGATTCAGGACCATCCATTAAAGTATAAGTGCTAGAAAGATTTTTTACCTCAATTGGAACGGTAAAACTAGCCTCAATGGGAGGATTTTGTTCGTTCATGACATACATCCACAACACAACAGCCATAATCATACATAAAATTTTTGCTGCTAAATTCTTACTGAGAAGTTCCTTCATGACGAAGCCCTCCAATTAAAAAGATCACCGATAGTCATGGTTTTACCCAAAAACAAGGGACGGAGGGTATTTTTAAGGGAGTCAGCATCTAAATGACGCATAAGTTGACCTGCGTGTGCCAGAGAAATGGTACCTGTTTCTTCACTGACAACAACGACAACACAGTCAGCTTGCTCGCTAATGCCAATGGCGGCGCGATGCCGAGTACCGAGTTCTTTATTGAGTGTTCGGTCATCCGTAAGAGGCAAGAGACACCCTGCGGCCATCACACGATCGCCCCGAATAATCACAGCCCCATCATGCATAGGCGTATTGGGAATAAAAATGTTAATTAAAAATTCACTTGATACAAGTCCCCCCACCTTAATACCGGTTTCAATATAGTCAGTCAAACCTGTTTCACGTTCAAATACGACGAGTGCGCCAATTTTATTTTTCGCCAGTACACTTGTAGCTTTACTGATTTCATCAAGAAAAGACTCTGTTTCTTCGGCACTTAGAAAAATGTTTTTCCTAAAAAATCCGCCTCGCCCAAGCTGCTCTAAAGCACGCCGCAGTTCTGGCTGAAATACAACAGGCAAGGCAACAAGAACCACTGTCATAGATTTTTGCAGCACCCAATTGATTACATTGAGTCCCAGCCATTTGCTCACAAGCGTAGCAATAAGAAGTACAATAAGTCCTTTAAGCAAAGCAACTGCTCGTGTATCTTTCATCATCGAATAGGATTTGTACAAGAAGAAGGCCACGATGACAATATCGACGATGTCGAGCAATGTAACCGTAGCTAAAATACCACGAATTTGTAATAACATGCCCTACCACACCTTAATTTATAGTCCTTATTTTTATTCTACCCATTTATCAGAAAAACCTTTTATAACAACAAAAAAAAGTGCTTCCTGCCTGCTGCAGAAAGCACTTTTAATAAAGATCAGACTTTGGTCACAAAATCAACCCAACCATGAGTATCTTGAACTTTGGCATATTGTAAATCAGTAACAGCCGTAAATAATTTATGTGCAATAGGACCTGTCTGATTGTTGTTAATAACAATCTTCTTACCTTTCCATGTTAAAGACCCAACAGGTGAAATTACAGCAGCCGTTCCTGTTCCAAAAACTTCTTCTAACTGGCCTTTGGCATGAGCTTCATAAAGTTCATCAATAGAAATGACTCGCTCTGTCGCTTTCATGCCCCAGTCACGGGCAAGTTCAAGAACCGTTCTCCGCGTCATACCACCCAAAATACTGCCTGTTAAGGCGGGAGTAACGAGTTCACCATTGATTTTAAAGACAATGTTCATGGAACCGACTTCTTCAATATATTTACGATGAACGGCATCCAGCCACAGTACCTGGTCAAAACCTTCCTGAACTGCAACCTCACCCGCCCTGAGGCTTGCTGCATAATTGGCTGGAGTTTTGGCTTCGCCAAGACCGCCCGGACAGGCGCGAACAAATTTATCTTCAACTTTTAAACTGACAGGATCAAAACCATGTTCATAATAGGCCCCAACAGGGGACAGCATGATCACGAGTTTATATGTGTCAGCAACTTTTACACCCACGTAATGATCTGTAGCAAAAACGAGGGGACGAATATAAAGAGCTGTACCAAATTTACTTGGAACCCAGTTCTTTTCGACCTCTAAAAGCTGTTTGAGACCATCATAAACAGCTTCCACATCCATCTGCGGAATGCAGAGAATGTCAGCAGACCGATTAAACCGAGCCAAATAATCTTTGGGGCGGAACACAGCAATACGATGATCAGCCGTCTTAAAAGCTTTAATCCCTTCAAAAATAGCCTGACCATAATGAAGCGTCATAGTGGACGGTGACATATCAAAATCTCGATAGGGCTCAATCGTTGGATTATGCCAACCCTTTCCCGTCTCATAAGTCATGGTAAACATATGATCAGTAAAGATTCTGCCAAATCCAAGTGTTGCCTCATCAGGCAATGATCGCCGCTCTTTTGTTAGATTTAACCTTACTTTTGTCATACTACCCCTCCTCAACAAATAAACAAAGTAACAAAAAAAAATATTATTCTCAAATTATAGAACGTTTTTTGTATACTTGTCAAGTTGAATCTGTTCATCGAGAAGGTATTGTTTCGCTCGTAAAAACGATTGTCCTACCTCTGTGTACGATGTGCCACCAAAGGAATTACGGGCACTTACACAATGTTCGACTTGAATGGCCTTAAGAATATCTGCTTCAAATAATGGTGAAAATTGCTTAAATTCGTTTAAAGTTAAATCACCAAGAACTTTGTTTTGGGCAATGGCATAGGCTACGCTTTTGCCAACAACGGCATGAGCCTGTCGGAAAGGAAGCCCCTTTGTCACAAGATAATCAGCCATATCTGTCGCATTAGAAAAATCAGAAGCTAAAGCATCTGTCATATTCTCTTCACGAATCTTCATGGCTTTCAGCATGGAGGCGTAGACAGTTAGACTAAATTTCACTGTATCAATGGTATCAAACAGACCTTCCTTGTCTTCCTGTAAATCTTTGTTGTAAGCCAGAGGAAGCCCCTTTGTCACAGTGAGCATGGCCATAAGATGACCAAAAACACGTCCTGTCTTGCCTCGGACGAGTTCAGCTACATCAGGATTTTTTTTCTGCGGCATAATGCTGCTGCCTGTACAATGAGCATCATCAAGCTCAATGAATTGGAACTCCGCCGAAGACCACAAAATGATTTCTTCACTAATACGACTTAAATGCATCATCAAAATGGATGCAAAACTTAAAAACTCCAAAATATAGTCACGATCACTCACTGCATCCATACTATTGTCATAAACCTTGCCAAAACCTAACTGGTCCGCAACAAACTGCCTGTCAATAGGAAAAGTTGTACCTGCAAGAGCGCCCGCGCCAAGGGGCATCATGTCAGTATGTTTATAGACAAGGTTCAAACGATCGAAATCACGCACAAGCATATAAAAATAAGCCAGCATATGGTGAGCAAAAAGAATGGGCTGCGCTCGCTGCAAATGCGTATACCCTGGCATAATCACGTTTTCATGCTTTTGGGCCACTTCAAGAAAAGCTTGCTGTAAATTTTTAATTAAACCGCCAATTTCAGACAACTCACGCCGCAAATAAAGATGCGTATCAAGAGCGACTTGGTCATTCCGACTGCGCGCTGTATGAAGTTTACCGCCAACGGCACCAATGCGTTCTGTCAATCGCTGTTCAATATTCATATGAATATCTTCCAGACTGACTTCAAAAGAAAACTTACCGGCTTCAATATCAGCGAGGATATCTTTTAAACCGTCAATAATGACAGAAGCTTCCTCCGCTTCTAAAATTCCGCACTTGGCGAGCATTGTTGCATGGGCAATACTGCCAGCAATATCTTCCTTATACATACGACAATCAAAAGAAATGGAGGAGGTAAACTCCTCCACCAAAACGTCCGTATTTTTAGAAAAACGACCGCCCCATAATTTCATTATTGATTACGCTCCTTCATTAAAGCCCGCACTTTAAGCGGCAAACCAAAGAGATTGATAAAGCCTTCGGCATCTTTTTGATCATACACTTCATCACGACCAAATGTAACAAATCCTTCATGATAGAGAGAATAAGGCGATTTGGCACCGGCACTAATGATATTGCCTTTATAAAGTTTCAGGCGAACAAGGCCAGTTGCTGTTTCTTGCGTCGAATTAACAAATGCGTCCAACGCTTCTCTGAGTGGTGAAAACCACATGCCGTCATACACAAGTTCGGCATAACGAATGGCTACTTGCTCTTTATAATGAAGTGTAGCTCTGTCAAGTGTCAGCAGTTCTAATTCATGATGAGCGTAATAAAGAATAGAACCAGCAGGTGTTTCATAAACGCCACGGGACTTCATACCCACGAGACGATTTTCGACCATATCGGTAATGCCAATGCCATTTTTAGCACCTAAGTCATTTAATTTTTCTACGAGAGCCACAGCATCCAGTTTTTTACCGTCTACTGCAACAGGAATGCCCTTTTCAAAGCTAATTTCAACATAAGTAGCCTTGTCCGGAGCCTGTTCAGGTGACTTGGAGATAAGATACAAATCATCAAGCGGAGCATTCCATGGGTCTTCCAAATCGCCGCCTTCATGGCTCAAATGCCAAATATTACGATCCATGCTATAAGGACGCTTTTTCGTAACAGGAACAGGAATACCATGTTTTTCAGCATAATCAATGGCATCTTCCCTTGAACGAATGTCCCATAAACGCCAAGGTGCAATGATTTTTAGTTCAGGAGCCAAAGCTTTCACAGTCAGTTCAAAGCGAACCTGGTCATTCCCCTTACCTGTAGCGCCATGGGCAATCGCGTCAGCGCCTTCTTTTTTGGCAATTTCGACCAAGCGTTGAGCAATTAGTGGACGCGCAAAGGACGTACCGAGCAAATACTTTCCTTCATAGACAGCGCCTGCTTTAAGCGTTGGCCAAATATAGTCTTCGATAAAAGGTTTCGTGAGACTTTCAATATAAACTTTGCTTGCACCCGATTTTATCGCTTTTTCACGAACGGGATCTAGTTCGTCTCCCTGCCCAACATCTGCACACATGGCAATCACTTCACAGCCATTATAATTTTCTTTCAGCCAGGGGATGATGACCGATGTATCCAATCCGCCTGAATAAGCTAAGACAACTTTTTTAACATTCATCATAGTTCCTCCTTTATTTCGCATTCCCCATGGTTAGAGCCATAATGGCCTTTTGCACATGAAGACGATTCTCTGCTTCATCAAATATAACTGATTGCGGACCTTCCATGACTTCCTCTGAAATTTCTTCACCGCGATGGGCTGGCAGACAATGCATAACAATGGCATCATCATGAGCTGCCGCCATGAGTTTCACATCGACTGTAAAACCAGCAAAATCTTTTTGACGCTTCAGTTGTTCTGATTCCTGCCCCATGCTTGCCCAGACATCCGTATAAACCACATCAGCCCCGGTAGCGGCCTGAAGGGGATCATTTGTCAGTTCAATGATGCTGCCTGTTTCTTTCGCATCTAAGCGTGCTTCAGCTACACAGGCTTCGTCCGGTTCATAGCCTTTCGGCGTTGCTACTGAAATATGCATACCTACCTTGGCGCAACCATGCATAAGAGCATGAACCATGTTATTGCCATCACCGATATAAGTAAATTTTTTACCCTTCAGATCTCCTTTATGCTCCACCGCTGTAAATAAATCCGTCAGAGCCTGACAGGGATGAAGGTAATCAGTCAGAGCATTGATAACAGGAATAGAGGAATATTCTGCCAATTCTTGCACTTTTTCATGAGAATAAGTACGAATCATAATACCATCGACATAACGGGAAAGGACGCGCGCTGTATCCCTTACAGGTTCGCCCCGGCCAATCTGCAAATCATTGGCGCTTAAAAACAGAGCACTTCCGCCAAGCTGATACATGCCCACTTCGAAAGACACACGTGTACGCGTCGACGCCTTCTGGAAAATCATGCCAAGCGTCTTGCCCTGCAAGAGGGGATGACTGATACCTTTTTTCTGTCTTTGTTTAAGATCGGCTGCCAAGGTAAAAATGTCCTGAACCTCCTGGACAGTCAAATCATGAATGGAAAGTAAATTTTTTCCTTTTAATGCCATTTTAAATCCTCCATTTATTACTGAGCTCACGTGTGAGCAAGCACCTCATCCAAGACAGTGATGACTTCATCAACATGAGCCGTTGTAATGTTCAGCGGCGGTACAAAACGTAATACATCACCTGCTGTACAATTAATGATAACGCCTTTTTTGAGACAAGCTTCTACAATGGAGCGACCGGGCTGTGTCAGCTGCGCCCCCAGAATCAGCCCTTTGCCACGAATTTCTGTAATGATTTTCGGATACTTTGCCTTAAGACCCTGGAGCTTGTCGAACAAATACTTACCAACTGTAATGGTATTCTCAAGCAGCTGTTCATCAGCAATCGCCTTGAGGACGGCCACGCCAGCAGCGCTTGCCAGTGGGTTGCCGCCAAAAGTTGAACCGTGATCGCCCGCAGAGAAAACTTTGGCAACCTTGTCTGTCGCCATAAAGGCACCAATCGGCACGCCGCCAGCCAAGCCCTTGGCAACTGTCGCAATATCGGGTTTTACATTCAATAGCTGATAAGCAAACATCTTGCCTGAACGCCCCATACCACATTGAATCTCATCGAGTACTAAAAGAGCCTGATATTTATCACATAATTTTCTTACGCCAGCAAAATAACTCTCTCCCGGTACATGAATGCCACCTTCTCCTTGAATGGTTTCAAGAAAAACAGCACAAGTTTTTTCGCTTATTTTGGCTTCCAAAGCCGCTAAATCATTAAAAGGTACATGAGAAAAGCCGCCTGGTAATGGTTCATACCCTTTTTGATATTTTGGTTGTCCTGTAGCTGTCAAGGTCGCCAACGTACGTCCATGGAAAGAATGTTCTGCTGCAATAATTTCAAATTTATCAGGGCTAATTGTTTTACCGTATTTACGCGCCAGTTTTAACGCACCTTCATTGGCTTCAGCACCACTATTTGCCAGAAAGACCTTATCAAGACCGCTGACCTTAGCAAGCATTTCACCGAGTTCGGCCTGAACCGCCGTATAGTAAAGATTCGAGCAATGAATAACTTTATGAGCCTGCTCGCAAATCGCATTGACAAGTGCCTTGTGACCATGTCCTAAAACATTTACAGCAATGCCTGCCAGAAAATCGATGTATTTTTTCCCTTCACTATCATAAACATAAGGTCCTTCTCCATGTGAAATCACAATAGGATAACGACTAAATACAGGCAGGTAATAATTTTCATCCTGCTTCATAATGGTTTCTTTAGTCATTTTCATGATCCTCGCTCCCTTCATCTTGTACAACTTCAGTGCCAATACCTGTTGTCGTAAAAACCTCCAGCAACAGAGAATGCTTTTGCCGTCCGTCAATAATATGGGTTTTGGGTACGCCGTAATGGAGCGCCTTGAGACAGCTTTCTACTTTCGGAATCATACCGCCGTCAATTGTTCGCTGTTCCACCATGGTTTCCGCCTCGTGACGAGATAAAGTTGAAATAAGCGATGTCTTATCAGCAAAATCACGATAAATGCCTTCTACATCCGTAAGCAGTAACATTTTTTCCGCTTTCAGAGCCCCGGCAATCTCTGCCGCAACATAATCGGCATTAATATTATAAGTTGCCCCATCTTTGCCTGCACCAATCGGTGCAATAACGGGAATAAAATTTTGATCAAGCAGGGTATTTAAAATATCGGGATTAACCTTTTTCACGGCGCCAACAAAACCAATATCAACGAATTTAGCTTCACCGTTTTCCTGAACTTCAGCTAAATGCCTATCAGCAATCATCAAGTTGGCATCTTTGCCACTAAGACCTACGGCCTTGGCTCCCTGATGGTTCAGCATGGTGACAATCTCGGTGTTGATTTTGCCCACAAGAACCATTTCAGCGATTGACACCGTCTCAGCATCGGTTACCCTCAGGCCGTTGACAAATTTCGTTTCCTTGCCAAGTTGTTTCAGCGTTGCCGTAATTTCCGGTCCCCCGCCGTGAACAACAAT
The DNA here is from genome assembly GCF_018835585.1 of Pelorhabdus rhamnosifermentans. Lineage (NCBI taxonomy): Bacteria > Bacillati > Bacillota > Negativicutes > Selenomonadales > Sporomusaceae > Pelorhabdus > Pelorhabdus rhamnosifermentans. The sequence goes on along the minus strand of NZ_JAHGVE010000010.1, from coordinate 110,625 downwards.
GGGACGCATTCCCACATATTTCATTAAAATAATATCCTGCATGACGCTATGCTTCAGCTTCGGATTAATCATGGCGTTACCACCATATTTAATAACGATAGTTTTACCGAAAAATTGCTGCATATAAGGCAGCGCATCAATAAGAACGGCTGCTTTTGCCACTGAGTTGATCATATATCCCCACCCTTTTTAGTTTCAATTATATTTTTGGAATTTTTACTCACGTATGATATTCGCCATTAATTTTTACATATTCGTAGGAAAAATCGCAGCTCCATACAGTCACTGTTTCGCTACCTGCCGCAAGATCAACAACTACTTGAATATCTGTATCAGCCATGACCTGGTGAAGTTTGGCCTCATCATAATGAATGCCTAACCCCTTTTCAACAATCTTTACCTCACCAATCGTCAGGGAAATTTTTGCTGGATCAAGGGGAATACCGGCATAACCGACAGCACACAAGATACGGCCCCAGTTCGGGTCTTGCCCAAAAAAAGCCGTTTTAACCAGCGGCGACTTGGCAATCGCCATGGCTACTTGCTTGCCTGCGGCAAAAGAAGGCGCATGCTGCACTGTAAGCTCTAGAAACTTCGTTGCTCCTTCACCATCACGCGCCACTTGCTTGGCTAAATAGGTACACAAGCTTGTCAGCGCCTCCTGGAAGACAGCAAAATCAGCATGAGTTGTGCTATCAATCCGAGAGTTCCCTGCTAGTCCATTGGCAAGCACAGCGACCATATCATTTGTACTTGTATCACCATCAACGGTAACCATATTAAAAGATGTTTTTACAGCCGCTGTTAAAGCTTGCTGCAAAACAGGCGCCGCCACAGCAGCATCTGTTGTAATAAAACTGAGCATTGTCGCCAAATTGGGCTGAATCATGCCAGCGCCCTTGGCAATGCCAGCGATTTTCACTGTTTTGCCGCCTAAAGGGAATTCATAAGCCAGGCTTTTTGTAAAAGTATCTGTCGTCATAATAGCTTTGACTGCCAGTTCGCCGCCCGAAACAGCCAAATTCTTAACAGCCTCACCAATACCTTGCGTGATTTTTTCCATCGGCATGACAACGCCAATGACGCCCGTAGAAGCAACAAAAACATCTTCAGCAGATATGTGTAGCAGTGACGCTGTTACATCAGCCATTTTCTTCGCATCTTTGATTCCTTGTTCGCCTGTACAAGCATTGGCGCAACCTGAATTGACCACAATGGCCTGGGCGGTTCCTGAAGCAAGCACACTTTTCGATACCATCACAGGCGCCGCTGCCATTAAGTTCGTCGTAAACACAGCAGCAGTCTGCGCTTGTACGGCACTATAAATAATTGCCACATCTTCCTTGCCACTCTTCTTTACACCGGCTTTAACGCCAGCAGCTGTAAATCCCTGAGGAAAGGTGATGCTTTCTTCCAACGGTGTAAACATGTTTGAGACCTCCTCTTCTGCCTGACTATTAAGGAAACACAGGAACAAGCTTGAGTCCCGCTGTTTCATCACAACCAAACATGACATTCATGTTCTGCACAGCCTGACCTGCTGCACCCTTCACTAAATTATCAATCGCCGAAACGGCAATGACCCGTCCGGTCCGCTCATCAATATGCCACGCAATATCACAGTAGTTAGACCCTCTGGTATTTTTCGTAACAGGATAACCGCCACGCCCCAAAAGACGAATAAAAAACTCATTACTATACAAATCATAATAAGCCTCATCAACTTGCTTAGCCGTAACACCACTCTTCATGGTTGCATAACAAGTAGAAAGGATTCCCCGTGTCATGGGTACAAGATGGGGAGTGAAATTCAATAGTACATCCTGACCGGAAAGACGCTGTAAAGCTTGTTCGATCTCGGGTGTATGACGATGTGTGGCAATTCCATAGGGCTTAATACTATCCGCTGTTTCGCTGTAATGAGCGTTGAGACTCAACCCACGTCCGGCACCGCTCACACCTGATTTAGCATCGACAACGATATTTTTCAAATCAACTAATCCGGCTTGGGCAAGCGGCGCAAGGGCTAAAATACTTGCTGTTGTATAGCAGCCGGGATTACCGACAATTGTCGCTGTTTTCACATCATCACGGAATAACTCAGTGAGCCCATAAACAGCCTGAGCCTGGGGATGAGTATGAGGCACTTTATACCACTTTTCATAGACGTTCGTGTCAGTGAAACGATAATCAGCACCTAAATCAATCATTTTGACAGAACTGCCGCTAAGTTTTTTCCCCACTTCCATCGCATGACCATGAGGGAGTGCGACAAATAAAACATCACTCGCTGCTGTGATTTCATCAAGGTCTTGTAAAGAAGCTAATTTTTGTTCACATATACCTTTAAAATGTGGATAAACCGTGTCAAAGGAAGTACCTGTCTGACTTTCAGACGTAATGGCAACGAGTTCGGCTTCTGGATGACAAGTAATCAATCGGATAAGTTCTTCTCCGGCATAACCTGTTGCTCCAATTACACTAACTTTCATTAATTACACCCCCCTGTTTTGATAATTATACATCCAACTTGTATAATAATGCAATATGGTTTTTAAAAAAAATTAGCTCCACAAAAAGGAGCCTGTTACTATTTTAACATACAACCGTCTCATTCGTTATTTTTCTTTAAAAAATCAAAAGTTCCTGCACTCTTTTCAGCCTTATCTTGATACTTTTAGAATGAAATGATACGCTATAAATAAAGACAAGTAACAAGGCGGGAAACGCAATGACCAAAAAAAAATTCATGATTCTCGTGCTCATAGCATTTTTCGGTGCTTTTTTATGGGCTGGCGGCAACCTATTACTGCCGAAATCCTTACGAAATATGAACCAAAATATGAGTCAGCTCACGAATGTCACAACGAACTTCAATAAAAATATCCATGCAAACGAGGCTATGCAAACAACGGCAGGTCTCTATCAGCGCATTCATCGAATCATCATGTTAAAAAGTGCTGTTGAAGACAAATTAGATCGAAAAAGCTATGTGAAAATGAACGACATTCCCCTTCCTTTTCAACAAGCTGTTATTGCTGTCGAGGACAATCGCTTTTATCATCACTACGGGTTTGACGTGGAAAGCCTCTTACGGGCTACACTTGTCAATATGCAAACAGGGGCCTATACTGAAGGCGGCAGTACGATTACACAGCAACTCGTAAAGAATCTTTTTTTAAATCAAGATAAAAACTTTGGCCGAAAAATCGAAGAATTTATTCTTGCTGTTGATATGGAACTGCATTATTCGAAAGAAGAAATTCTGGAGATGTATGTCAATACAATTTATTTTGGTTCAGGTTCTTACGGTATCAAGGCCGCTTCGAATAACTATTTTAACAAAGAACCTGCTGATTTAACTTTAGCACAAAGTGCCTTACTCGCAGGCGTACCCAATGCCCCGTCCCTCTATTCTCCCTTTGTAGACCTTGCTGCTGCCAAACAAAGGCAGGCTGTCGTACTTAGTTTAATGGCCAGAAATAATTATATTGGGCCCAGTCTCGCCGCAGAGGCACTCGATGCCCCTTTAAGACTGGCAAAACAATAGGGACAAGAACAACTAACTCAATCTTAAGAAAAATTTAACACAATAGCGGTAGACAAAACATGCAGGCTTTTGTATCCTGCTCGTAAGGGGGAATGGTCTATGCGTGAAACAATCACACTCAATCGCGTCGGAACATGCCATTTTACAGGCAAGGAAGTAGCCCAGCAAATATCCGGTTACTGCCTTGAAGAAGAACAGCGTCAGGAAAGCCATGTACTGACAAAGTACTGCAGCGGCGAATCGCTGTGTCACAGCAAGGATTGCCAGTTTGTCGTGGGCACTTCAGGCAAGGTATATACGAAAAACATTAACATCGCTTTTGACATTTTAAAACTCTGCAAGGATTCGAAATAACAAGTTTACTAAATAAAAAATCCCAGATAATCGTCTGGGATTTTGGCTTGAACAACAAATAAAAAAATCTCATCATTGACAATAAGCAGGCAATAGAGTCGAATTTTTCATAATGCCTGTAAAACAGAATACATATGAATAAATAATTGGCTAGAAGCAACAACCATAGCTACCAGACCAAAAGCTATATATATCATTTTAATTTTCCTCCTAAAGTTACTTGTAATATATAGTATAACCAATTATGAACATAAAAAACCCCAACCGTAAATCGTTGAGGGCCTTCGCCTAAACCAAGATAAACATCATGCCCATCCGCCAAAATGTAGACGACCCTATGTAACGCCCGCCTATTACGTGACGAGCCATTTAATGTTATTCAATGCTATCTAATTCACGCTCAATTTTGCGAACTATATGAAGAATTTCAGATACAATTCTTTCTATTCCTCTTAATTCAGCTTCCAATCTTTCCACCGTGCAATTCGCTCTTCTTCAGACATTCAGGTAACCTCCTTTATCAACATGATATGTATTTCGAGTTGTTAAACGTTACGTAATTTCTATGGCAAACAAAAAAATCCCGCACCTAGCTTACGCTAAGAGCGGGATTCGTCTATTTAATAATTAGTACTACTAACATTGGGAACAGAGAGTATCATAACAGTCGATCATTTGACCTTCATCATTGTACCAAATTAGTCCGTCGTCCTCTTCATATACCAATTTGATCCCCCCCTGCGATGTGATGACTTATTATATCACATGTGATCCGTTTAATAACGAACCAATCGCTGGAAGCATTGAGATATTGCTTCTCACAAGCCATTTTTTGCTGAAACTTCATTCATGCCTCACGTTTCCGGTATTATTTACTATTAGTTAAAGCAGCAGTCTATATTTTGTAAAATACTTTCGGACTTTGTTGTTTGTCCAGTAATCATGGATTATAATTAAAATAATTAAAAACTTAAACGCGAGGGATGTATATGATACCAGCAAGTTTAGGCAGAAAGATAACTCTTCGAAAAGTGTTACTGGCATTGATTATTATATTAGTATTAGTTGGGATTTCATTCATGATGCAGGCTCAGAAGGGGGTTCAAAATAATGCTTCTTCAGCTAAGGCTTTATCACATGAAGAAAAACAAAAAAATGCTGAGCATATGGTCGCTGTAACCAATAATATCTGCGGCCGATTTGATGAGATATTGAAAAATTATTCAGACAGCTTAGATGATATTTCATATAATAACAAACCGACAGAAAGTATCTATAATGATTTTAAAAGTCTAAAAAAAACTTCAGAAGTTATTCAACGAGACTCTGAAAGTATCCAAATAATAGACCCTAGATATGAAGATATAAAAGCGTCGTTAATTCAAGTTGAAGTAAACATACAACTATCGGCTCAGCATATGATGGAACATTTAAGCGATCCGAAAAACAATGCTGATTGGAAGGCTCAAAACGAACTAGTAAATGCAATGCAACTCAATAACTCGGTCAAAAAACGCATTGCCACACTTACACAAGAAGATAGTTTAAAATTATCGAAATAGCGGCCTAGCCGCTTTTCTTTTAAATCGTCAACGGAACATATGACTGATGTATCTGCAACTCGTTAAGAGGGCAGGTTTGATAAGAAATAACAGGTCCTAGAAGCGAGTAAATTTTCGTTTTTTATAGGTTCTTAAAAAAGAAAAACCCGCGTAGCCGTAGGCTGTACGCGGGTTTCTTTTTTGATAAAATTAACGCTTGGAAAACTGGGTCGTTATAAAACATAGCATTAATGGCCTTTTTGTTACTAGTAAGTTACTAATAAAGATGTTCTTATAAAAACTATTAAGTATTTATAAAATAATTACCTTCATTAATATAATAGAATTTGAACTCGCGGCCATTTTGGGAGTTTTTATCACATGAAGGAATATTGTGTAAATTTGTGGTAGTTATATTACATAGTCCAATAAGGAGGTCTTGTTTTGAACAATTTATTTATAATTATATTTTTACTCTCTATTATATGCTTAATCGTGGGAGTAATTAGGCCATCATATGTTATTCGATGGGGCAATCCCGAAAAAAGAGGAAGAAAGAAGGTACTAGCTACATATCTAAGTTTAATAATAATTTCATTTATCGCAATTGGAATGACGACTGACACAAAGAAGATTGCCACTAAAGAACAACAAATAAACCAGCAACAATCCCCTGCCCAAACCACATCTACTCCTGCACCGCCACAACAGCAACCATCTGCTACAATGAAAGTTACAATACCTCAATTCATCGAAATCTACAACAAAGAAATAAAGCAGCGTCATGGTGACAAATCAGTGATTAACATTAACACTGAAAAGCCCATGCGCCCTGGTGTTACAACTTATGACATACCCGATGGTAAAGATTCTAATGTTGTCATAAATTGTGATCCCACAAGCGGCCAAATAACAGAGGTCTCCTTCACCGTGCAAGGTAACAGTGGTGAGAAATTTGATCGCAAATCACTACGTGCTTGGACTGCTGCGGTAATCTCCGCTACTTCTCCAGGAATATCAAATGATGATATTATTGAGATTCGAGGGAAAATACTTGATAATACCACAGTAACAAAAAATGGCGTCTTTTATATGGCGCAATACGCTGAAAAAGGATCATCTTTTTTCCAAATTATTGTAAGAGCAAAATAGCCATGCAAAACGCGAATTTTTAAAAAGTCCCCTTCAGTAATCACCATCCGGCCCAACCAGGTACCGCATGTTAATGAAATAGAGCCTCACTCAAACGAGTGAGGCTCTATTTCACGCAGCAGCCAGGGCTCCATAATTGCCCTGCAAATAAATTCCAATGGTAAGAAAATGAGATTTTTATACTACTTTTATAAACACAGATGATAATACTAAGGTTTTTACTGGTGCTTGCTTATGAGTTCAGACTATCCTCTATTCTATACTGTTCATAACATCTAAGGTTACATCAATACCACCGAATGTTACAGAACCCTTATAAAATATTGCACCTAAATTCTTATCTTTAGCTACTTTTGCCATCGCTTGTTTTAAACTTTTCTCTATTTGTTTTCCAATTTCTTTTTGAAACTCAATAAGCTCTTGCTTAGACTCTTCCTTTTTGTTCTCGAATTCTTCCGAAGTAAGATTTTCCTTTTCTTGATCTAATATAATAGTTAATGCTTTAGCCTTCTCATTATGATCGTTATACGCAAGCTTTTTCTTTAAAAGGAAGTAGATGTTTTATGTCACTAAGACATGAGGAAACTGCGTTTACTTTAATTTCCCAATCTTGAAACTGCGCATCAGTAATTGGTTCTCCTTTATCCCACTCAATAAAGCCCACACCGTTTTCCAACGGCCTCTTTAAGGCGTCTTCCGAAACGTCGACAACAGAATGAGCAAGCTTATTTCTAAAACGCATGATATTGTCCAAATATCTCAATATTTTTTCATTTTCACTCCAATATCGCGGATAATCCTTCCTAACTATTTTAATAAGAATATCTTTTTTATTATTTAGAGTTAAAAATGGAGCAGTCGCAATATTTATAAAAAACAATTCTTTTTTCACTTGATCTGAAGTACAGAAATAATCTGTCAAAATCAAGGCAATTTCTCGCTCAATTACAGCAACGGAGTTTAGAAATCGCCCTCTAAAATATCGTGCCTTTTCATGAATCTCTTGCGCAGCTCTGACAGAATTATTATAGTTATCATCCATAATATTTCTCCTTCCCACTACTTATTTAAATACATTTCTAATAATTATCACCATTTCCTCTATAATTGTATATAATCAATTAAACAAAAATGCCCATCCCCAGCATATGTCGGAGAATGGGCAATCCTTTAGGGACAGCATATCTGATGCCCCTAAATCATCTTTCAGAATTTCTTGCACCTTGGCTACTCGATGGTGCGAATTGGTTTCGATATGTTCAATTAAATTGTTAGCAAGATACAAAATCAAAATCGAACATACTGCCGCCACAATCACGGTTCATTAATATCACCTCACTTTTATAATTGACATACTTCAATCATAAATTGAAAAGCAAGAAAAAAAGTCTTATAATCTTCAATTGCAAAAAAATGCTGCCCAGTAACATTACGCTACCAGACGGTATTTTTCATTTTCACAATCGCTTCTCAACGAAGACCTCACCATTATAATGGCACCAACAGTTATTTTATTTGTCTAGAAAAAAAGCCCCTACCATGACCTAAGTCAAGATAGGGGCTATGCTTTACTACAAAGAGAAATTAATTAGCATAATTGCTCGGTAGTACTCGAAAAACCATTTTTTGAACCTCTTTAGACATATTAATTGGATAAAGTTTAACTTCCGGATGAGCAGCATTAAATACCCTAAACAATTCATCAGCAAATGCCTGACCAATTTCGGTTACGTCTTTAAAATCAAGCACAACTTCCTTAAAATGTTCAAAACGATGTGCCAATCGTTTTGCTTGTGACCTAGATACTAATAATTCGCCTTCGTGTTCAGCTAAACGTACAGGAATGTGTGTTTTAGTAAAACCATAATCGTCATCTATTGCTGTAAACTCATCAAAAACTTTTTGAGTATTTACGTCAGAATCTTTATTAATTTCCATCATAACGCACGTTCCTTCAAATGATTTTTTATCTTCGAATAGATAGTCTGGACCATTATTTCTGCCAGACAGAAATTGTAATTCATCAGAATGTATATAAAAACTATCAAAAATTCGTGATGTAAAAAAAATTCCTTCTCCAGAATGATTGTCTGGATCTGTGGTGAATTTTCCTTTTGCTAATTCCAAAATAGACTGTTTCGGATTATCCAAGCCTAATGATTTTTGAATTTTGTTAAATATCCCCACACCAGCATCAAGAATCGCAAATTCAATTGAAACAGGATCTATTGTTAATACAACTTGAACCTCCTTAGCTCCAGAATGATCAATTGTATTATTTAGGATTTCCGTAAATCCATAATTGCATGCATTTAAAACATTCTTAGGTATAGAATCTTTTATTACTGGTAAGATATCATTTGCCCATACTATATCTTCTTGTAATCCTTTAGTTTTATAATCAAAAATCTTTTGCTTTCTCACAAGTTTGTAACTATTATATCTTCCATTTTTAGTTACTAATATTTGCCCATTTTCAGCTAGATGAGAAATATATCTATAAATGGATTGTTTAGATATTTTAAACTGTTGGCTTGTCGCTAAAACCAGAGAAGTGTTGTTCTTCTTAATTTCTTTCAGCAAGTATTCTAATATTCCTTGACGCTTATCAACAGCGAGTGACATTTTAAACACCCCCCTTAGGCATTAATTGTAACTTTATTATACCCAATTGTCAATTTAATTATCAGTTATAGTAAATTTAAAATAAAAACAGACAAATAAAAAGCCCCTGTCCTAGCCTAATCTAGAATAGGGGCAAGAATTATTTCTGTACAGTAGCGTCTACACCTGCACCCGGATTACGGCGTGGCATTAAAATTACCATTCAATTGCATTCCACATCACAGTACCGCCTTTTACATTCTTACCATCAGCATGTGCAACTGCTTCGAACCGCCCCTGCTCATATCCAACTGCCGCATAGGCTTTACTGTCCACTATAGTGGCACCAATTTTAATTCTATGGTCCTTACGTAAATCAATCTTATATACGTCTACTTTCTGCTGATCAGTTGGCAGCGTATTCCCCGTTAAATCTTTTGTAATTGGCGCAACAACGGTTTTATCCGTCTTTTCGAGCGCAGCAGGCGGTAATGTCGGGTCATTATCTTTAATCTGTTGCTGAATAACATCAGCGGCTTTCTCTATTGTTGGGGCTGTCACGTAATAATTAGCCACTGGCGCAATCTGTCTGGCTTTTATTTTATCGAGTGCACTGGCCAGTAACCGTGTATTTTGTTCTGATAAATCAAGCTTATTTTGCAAAGCATTAATATTGTTTAGTAACTCCTGTGGTATCTGCACAGGCTGGGACTCCTGTGTCGCTATAGTAGCATGATTACGACCTAGGAAATAAACAACAATCAGCAATAAAATGAGACCGCCAATAATCAGCGTTCTCTTGTGCTCCGTAATAAAATTTCTTATGTCATTCAATTACATCAACCCCAATACTCTACCAGTAATAACAGTGGCAATATAGGCCAGCAAAAACACTTTCGCACCTTGAGCAATACCGTTTCCGTATTGCTGCCAGAAAGACTTTACTTCTGTCTCGGTTCCTTGTACGCCTGTTTTGACACTGCTTTCTGCCTCGTCAACAACAGCTTTCGCATCCGCAATCATTGTGTCACGTTGCTGCTTAAGTACCGAGATGGCTGCGTCATACAAGCCGGTTCCGTCCGCCTCCAAATCATCAATCTTTGCAGTTAATTTTTCGAGCGGCGTCGGTTCTGTGGCTGGGGCTGCGGTCTGCTGTGTATCAGTAGCAGTAGCCTGACTGGTAGCCATCGCTGTCATATTTGCTGTCTGCTCAGTGTTATCTGTATCATCTACAGCTATACCTGTAACATCCGTCTTACTGGCCTGTGCTTCAATGAGCGCCGCCTTTAATTGGTCCTGCGTCATTCCTTCAATTTCGGTCTGAGTATAACTTTTCATTTTTGATTCTTCCCTTCATTTTTGTCTTTTTATAATGGACAAATTGGAAAATACCAGCCCCGATCAGTGCGCATGGGCGCCTGTATTTACCGTTTTTGTCTTCGGTCAATAGACTATGCTCGATATTCGGACACGCCGTAGCCAGTAGTTAAATCCAAACTCGATACATAGTCAAACGTATTATTCGCCCTATTGGCGTACCCTTCTGCGTATTCGCTACCGACATCAGCCGCAACGCAATATTGATCACGGAAAATCTGCCTAACCTTATCCAGATTACGGATGTCATAATTATCTTGTCGATTACGTAAAAAGATTTTTACCACATTCTGAGAGGTTGGGCACCAAATACCCGCGTAAATAAAGCAACGGCTATCATCAAGGTTTTCCACCTGATTTAATACTGGCACATACAAATCAAGACAATCCTGCGCTAAAATATTCTGCTGTGCTGCCTGTCCTTGGTCTGAATTTAGCAGCTCTGCCAGTTCTTCAATCTCGCCGCTGTCTCGGATGTCAGAATAAGTACGACCGATAAACTTTTCACCGCTATCGATCATGGATAGCAATGCATCACCCCGGCCGCCAATACCTTCCCAGGATGACACTCCCATGCAGGGATACTCTCCGGCTGTGCTGCAGCAAACGTTGTCGTAGCCCCCCTCTACACCGGTATTGATAATTCCAAGGGCGATTTCTTTAGCTAATTCTTCGTTCGTCATTTTATTTATTACCTCCATCGTTTTGATATGGATTTTTACCATCGTCGCTATTTTTCCAGCTGTCCATGATGTACTTAATCATAGCCAAAACCCCCGCACCGCCCAGGGTGGTAAAACCATCCCAGCAGCTTTTCAACTCAAACTTCATTCCATAGAGCGCATTGCCCCAATAACCAATAGCCCAAAATAAAAATAGCAGCATAAATGCCGCTACGATTGCCTCAATGAGGTATTGCTGTATTTTGTTCATCACCCATGCCCTCCATGTGTAACGGCATATGCGGCTAACGCTACTGAAATGGCTGATAATAGCAAAGGAAAGACTCTCCATAAGAACCCAGTTATGCCCCCTTGTGCTGCTCGCCACAACTCAAGACCATATATGCGATTCTCATGATTCTCCGTTGTCTTATCATGCTTTTCACAGGCTCGGTCTTTTTCGCTTGTTTTTGCAACCAGCTCCGTGACTTTTTTATCGACTTCATTAGTTTTTTCATTGTTCTGCCTGATCAAGGTAAATAATTCTTGCAATGTTGCCTCTGATACATCCACGCCTCGCCCTCCCCAGAAAATAAAAATAGCCGCCTACGCGGTATTATGATTGTGTCGGTGTTGCGGTTGTAGTTGTCTGAGCTGCTGGTGCCTTACGCGGACAATCCGCATTTGTGCAATAACCTTGGCTATCTTCCTTCGCCCCACAAATAAAGCAACGTTTCGTCATGCTATCGCCTCCTTCTAAGTGTTTTCAACTGAATTACCACAGCTACATTCAAGAACAGCATAATTATCTGATTCATCATAGCTTCTAACTTGGAAGCATATATCATCGTTAATGTAATTGTCATCAGTTAAAATAATTTCCTTTCCACAATTGGAGCAGATAATTTTAAATCCATTAACCATTGGCTATCGCCTCCCGTTTGGCGTTGTACTCGGTTTTGAGAGCCGTATAATCGGACTTGATACCGTCTATAACTGTTTGATTGCCGTCTAATGTGGCAAGGCCAAGCGACTGAGCCAAAGCAGAAAACTGCGGCTGATATTCCGCATCAAGTGCAGCGATTTTTTCAGTAGCAGTCAGCACAACAGCAGGCGGCGTATATTCTATAAGTTTTTTCGTAGTCACATCAACTTTACGAGTGGCTTGATTCTGCATCCAGTCATCGTGCTCGGCCTCGGTAATTTCGGCATACGGTGCAGGAATAGCGGATAGGTCAATCGTTGTGCCTGTTTGTACTGTGCCTATGGCCTGCGTTACCGTCTTCATGGATGGCTTACCATCGTCGCCTACAACTGCATTGCCTTTATCATCAAACTCTGGGGTCTGCGTAGTAATTGGCTCTGTGTTGTATACAGACATCGGCTTGCCATGAACTAAGTCACAGTATGGCGCGCCAATAATCAAGCCTGACTGGTTATAATGCAAAAAATATCTCATATAGTTACCTTCCTTTTACGTAATAAGCAATTTTACACGAGTTACCTGATCCATTGGTATTGAAACCGTCCCAGTTATATTCAAAGCCCGCCCCCGAAATATTAATTGCTCGCAGTATATATCCGGATGGCCAACCAGTGTCATAAAAATTATGCAAAAATGTATCGACAGTGCTCAAGGCAATAGGAAATGAAACAGGTTGAGATGCGCCACCAACTGTAGTAGCGACAGAACCCCATATTTCTATATCCCCGTTTGACCACTTACGCCAGTAATAATTTGTGCCTGAGCCAGAAGCTGTAATGTATGTTGTTTGGTCTGTCGTAGCAAGCTGTTTCCATCCTGTCCAGTTAGTATCCCAACAGCCTTGTATTGCGGCCTCTCCGTGATGGGATATATACAACATTGCTTTGGCAGCCCCACCGTTTAAATTTAAAAGTGTCCCGTATGTATATACAGGTGGCAAGTCTGTATTACTATCAGGAACTAAGGAATTAATAACATTTCCTCTGTCTTGCGTTACATTCTGGTTTTGTAACGTAGTTCCAGCCCGCATCAGATTATCAACACTATAGTGTCCTACTGTATCCGCATTACCGCCGTTGGCAGGGCGTGCATCAGATAGGCGGGAGTCGTCCCCTGTAACAAGTTGCTTCCATACAGACCAAATAGCATTTACACACGACCTCGCATACATAACTCCTGTGGATGCATTAGCAGCAATTTGTTTTGCATAATTAACACCATTGCTACCTATTACTTGTACAAAATAGGTAGCGGTATTATCTGGTAAATTTGCCAAAAGTGCAGATGCCGATTGGTAAAATCCATTAGTCAATAATAAATTAGCATCATAATTAAATGTTGCTGAGGGTGTCCCTAATCCATAATCAGCAGGTGCTGCTCCTACTTGTGCCGGGGTAGTAGGTATGTCGGTTTTATTTGCTTTCGCCGCCAGTGCATTCGTTATCGTTGTTGCAAAATTCGAATCATCGCCCAGGGCATCTGCCAATTCTTTAAGTGTATCAAGTGCCCCTGGTGCAGCAGCTACCAAAGCCGCCATTTTCGCATCAGTGTATTGAGTTGACGCTGCCTTGGCTGTATCAGCTTTTTGTTGTGCGCCCGCTGGGGTTTCAGCGCCTACTTGAGCAGCAGTTACGTTGTGAGGGTTATCTGTGCGTTTTGTATGCTGCTCTAAAATCTCCACTGTTACCAAACCATTCATACTAATTGTGGCCGTCACATTTGCTGCGTTACTTACAGCCACGTGATAATTAAATTCACTTGACACAGCCATTGAACTGCCTTCTGGCGGCAAATAATCTGGTGCCGCATCGACATTTACAGAATAGAGAATTTCCCCCACGTCCGAATCCTGTGCAAACACTCCAATTTCACGCACATAAAAACCGGCCAATAATCCCGAATTGGTTATCACGCCGGTTATGGTTGCTATATTGCCGTTCGCGGAAACACCGCTAATCGGTATATTTTGCTCTGGTCTAATCAAATCCGTAAGTTCTAATAAACTCTGGCCACTTGCCAACACTCCTGAACCAATTTTCATTTTGGTTAGTGTCAGCTTGACCTGACCACTATCCACTTTTGCTTGCAAAGCCTGCCCTTTCGTAGTCAGTATTCCTCCTGACCAATTTGGCATATTCTCACCCCGTTAATTCAATTTTATTGTGCAGTGATATTAGACCACCCATATATTGCCCTGTTTCCACATTAGGCATTTTAAACGCAGACGGATAAAGGTCAATTTTTTGATGAATGCTCTGCGAAAATCCATAATAAATATTACTGCTCATTTCGCGATATAGCGACACACCATCCAGCCATGATCGGGTATTTTTCACCATATTAATAGCTGTTTTTAATTTCGTGTAGACTTCTGGCTGTACCATATCGCCGCCAATTTTTACAACTCGAAAATAATATGGTTCACCACCATAGTCAAACCATTCCTGCACGATAGCATCTTTTAGAATTGCCTTAACCACAAGTTCAACCGCATAGGGCGTACCTTTATGCCTGTGGGCATCAATCGAAGTCCGAACAAGATTCCTTTTTTGATCAATCGGCAAAGCTGCATCATAAAAATCTACATGGTATTGCCAAGCTAAAAGGTCTACGACGGACTCTTCTAGCTCATCCAGTCGTGCCAAGATAATACATTCGCGAATGGATTGGCTCACCTGTTGCAATTCGGGCGTGACAGCTGCACTAATGGCCTGTACTTGCGGATCGCCGCTAATGCTTGGCGGTATAATATCAAGCCAGTTAATGTTATAAATATCGCTACTCACGACGTCGCCTCGGTTCCGCTATAATTGACAGCAATCGTACCTTCTTTAGCAACTTGGCTATCCGTTAGCGCTTGATAAGCTGGCGCAGTCACAGCTACCCGCTCTGCCCCTGCTTGCTTCATTAAATAAATTAATTGCGATGGGTCAACGCCACGTCCTAAAGCTGATTTTTGCCAGAGTATATAATCGTTGACGGCTGCCTGTACAGCCTTTTGTATACTAGCTGCTACACTCGCATTTTGCTGATCAATCCAATACGCCACATCAATGTTATAGCTTACCTGTGTCGGTGCTACGGCCTGCACCTTATCCGTCAAAGGCCGGATTTTTTTATCATTACAAATGGCTAACACAGCATCTAACATTTCCTGCCCTGGTATTTCACCATTAGCGAGTAATATACAAATATTCACCACACCGGGGCTAGGTGAGTACGGTTTCACATCTGCAATTAAACTAGACGCCGTTTTTGCCCAATATTTATAAGCACCATCGGGACCAGCTGTGGAGAAACTTTCTGGTGCTTGTTGGATGCGGTCACGAAATGCATCATCGCTTTCAATATCAACACCGCCTTGACTCGTTGTTGTGTTGGACACGCTAGCCACATATGGAATAGGATCAACTAAAGTATTTAAAGTACCAGGTGCATAACCGTTTCCAAGTGCTCCCGTCGTCATGCACTGCACTAAAATATCTGCCGATATCGTACCCGCTGGAATAACTGTTTCTATCGTCGTCGCAAAAAATATATTATCTCCCGCTGTTACTCGTTTTCCGGCTGCAATCGGTGTGTTCACGATGCGTGCAATACTCAATGTAAAACGTACCGTATCACTAGCTGCTGTGGCCGGAATACGAGTACAACCAACCAAAATACCAATATGGTCAAGAAAAGCCTTTCTCGCATAAGCTAATAAATTTTGTTTTGCCGAATAGTCGATGGCGGACCGCTGTCCGGTGATAATCGGAACTTCCGACTGCAGCAGCTTCTTACGCGGATCGGCGTCAGCAAGCGTCTGCCCAGATGTTTGCTCATAAGTATTAATCATATCCGTTTCGATTATCGATGCATCCTTTTCGGCAAAAGTTATGCTCGGCAAATTGCTCAAACTACTCATCTTCTATTCTCACCCTCACTGTCCATATAGTCGTCCCGTCGGTTCCGCCCGAAGGCGTCAGCTTTACCAGACTTGCGCGCGGTTCATATGTTCTTAAGGCCGTCACCATTGTTGCGGCAAAAATCGACTGAATCAAATTTACTGGCCTGTCCAGGACGCTTCCATCCCAGGCAAATTTTCGGTTCATCGGGCAACTATTAGCGACGCTTGAAAAAATCATGGCAACGTTCTGCAGTATTTCGGCATCTCCTGTGGCTGAAAAATCTATATTCAGATTTGTACTTAGTTCAATGTTATATTCAGCCATTTGTTGTCGCCTTCTTTACATATTCCTCCATGCTGACATTCACAACGGCCTGAACTGTTTGCCCGCTGTTGTCTTTGAGTTGATGTGCTTCTGATAATGACGTTATAACCCAGCTATTCGATGTTACTGGTGCACTTCCCAGGACAAAATCGCAAACGACTCCGCTGTCACGTAAAGTGCGTAGCTTTGTCAGTTCTGTTTCCGGTGTGATCCCCAAACCAACTGATAAAAAAATTGAAAACGTTATTTTTTCTAGTCCTGGACCTAAAAATTCTTTTAGCGGTTTTTTATCCGTGCCGATGATTTCGTGCGTTGCCCAGCGCCCCTCTGCTGCTCGTTGGAAATTATCTAAAGTCAGAAGTTTAAAATTTGTGTTTGACCTGAATAAGGAAAAGTTTGATCCCGTCAAATTACTCGTTAAATTATTAGCAAGTTCCTGCAAAGATGATATATCAGATTTATAGTAAGCCTCAAAAACCACCTGTACAATTTCATTCGTCGCTGTTGTTCCCTGTATAACTCCTATACTCATTGTGGGCCTCCTGTACTGCTTCCACCCGACTCTACGCCGCTATGGGTATGTTCTTCTAAGGAAATCCCGCCTGCTTTGACGTCTCCGCTTGAGGTTATCCCGCCCGTTGAAGTCATGGTGCCTGTTAAGTTAATATTGCCTTTAATGACGATGTTTGTTGCATTTATGGTCAATGTTCCGGATGATTTATCATATTCGACGCCACCGCCATCACTAAAGGAAATATACCTTTTGTTGGCGTCTCCCGATTTTGGCGCGTTTGCTGTTCCTCTGACGCTAAAAAGTACATATCCTTCTTCGTTCCCTGTCGGCATGAAAAAACAAGCTACCTGTTCGTCTATTTCCGGCATCCAAAAATAATCATCACCAGCCGCGCCAAATGCCGGCATCTGCATCCAAGGTGACACGGTGCCCAGGTCGTCAAAATTCACCCTCACGCGCTGCCTCGACGGGTCCAAGTCGCAAACCGTACCAATCCGAAATAAATTTTTTGTTTTTGCGTCCATCAATAGCCCTCCAAACATCGACGCAGTTGCAGGCTGACTTCATCGCCGCTATTGCTTTGACCGTGCGTCACCTGCGTAGCGATCCATTTCCCGTCATACTTGCCAAAGTTTTTCAGCGTAATATTTTGCGATGCGCATATCTGGATATCCTCCAAAATCGTCAGGCTTACATTCCACGCCTTCGAATTTTTATCGCGTAGTGCCTTTTTCGCCTTCCGTTCCGCTTCGCTCAAGCTGTCAAACCGCTCCCGGATGACAAGCACGCGGCCAACGGCCGGCGGATTCGGTGGCGTGTAGGTATAATTCATCTTTACCCGGCCTTTGGGGCTTCGGTAGGTGATCCACACCGACGAATAGGTGTCGTCAATCGTCCCACGACCGCGAAATTTTTTTATTGGAAACGTTTTAAAATCAATTGTCATTACTGGATCGGCCTGCTCATATTTCGCCTCGTCAAAAATGACAATCTGTGAATCTGAAACTTTCAGGGCCAAACCAGCTTCGGTACATAACTTCTGCAGAAAAGACAGGTCCTGCTCTTCCGTTTGCTCTTTGCGGTCATACTCTGGATCGTCCGACACATCATAATAGAGTTTCATCCCCGCGTCGCTGGCAATATCGTTTGCAATGACGGACAGCTTTGTTTTTTCCCATGCGCGGTTTTTCATTTCGCCTTTTAGGGCCGTCGTCTGAAAAACGGAAAGGGCTTTAATCGTCACTTCCGACGGTGGATAACTGTTTTCAATTTCGTCAATTTCAAACACCCCAAGCGAAAAATCTTTCTTTGTTTGCTCTACTGTCCAGTTTGTCCGCTTCATAGTCGCCGTAAGTTTAGCGCCGTGTTCGGGATACCAATCGCCCATCCATAAATGATCCCGATCTTCCAACGTGATCTGCAGGTCGTCTGACTGTCCGGATAAATTATCCGTGTACGTCCACCCTTTCAGGTGCGGCCGCAAATCTTCCGTGATATTCGTTTTTTCGTAAACAATATCCAGGCTAGTATTTCTTGCAATCATGAGAATTCCTGCTTCCATGGCGGTAAATTAGTCTTTTGACTTGTCGATAATGTCGGCACCATAAGCGTTATTCCCGCCGGGAAAATAACCGTTTCGACGTGTTCTTTGTTGGCGTCCATCAAATAATGCATTTTATACTCGTCGCCGTAAACTTTAAAGGCGATCATGTCCCACATGTCGCCCTGCTTCGTCGTATAAGTATCAGTAGCCATAACTTACCCTCGCATTCTGATGCGCAAAATCTTGTGCTTTTTCGAAGAAACTGTCCTGCTGTCGCTGCACTTCCTGCATTGTTTCCGGCCCGCCGCCTTGAATTACTGGCGAAAAGGTAAGATAAAAAACATTTCCTCCTCCAGTACCAACGCCCAAAACTTCGCCGGCCTTTTGCCATAAGCTAACAGCCCGTCGCGATCCATCTAATGGGATAGCTGCCTCGGACGATTTTTCGGCAAACGTTGTTAAAAATGCACCTTTGCCGTAAATCCCTCCGTTGGCATTGTGGGCGACTTCGCCGCCGTTTCCGGCTTCCAGCCCGACGGTAAAATTCGCTTTGATGTTTTGCCATGCGCTCGAAACATAATTTGAAACTGCACTCGGTATTTGACTGATCCAATTGATGACGGAATTATATGCCTCACTCGCCCAACTTTCAGCGGTGGCCACAAATTCCGCCCCGGCTGCCGCACATGTTGCTGGCAGATTCATAAGATACGTTTCACCCTCTGAGACCGTTGTCGATATCCATGTCACTATTGATGTGTATGCACTACTTCCCCAACTTTCGGCAGCAGCCACAAATCCTGCCCCGGCGGTCATACATTCAGCTGGCAATCCAGCAAGATATGTGCCCGCATCAGTGACAAAAACGCCAATCTTTGCCGGCAACATGGAAATATAGCCAACCGCATAGCCTATTCCGTAGGCAATCGTTCCCGGCAGGGCCATGATTGTGGTACCGACTTCTGCCGCGCCTGTCTTTATCCTTGTCCATCCATTATCTAGCCCGGAAACTACAACAGCCCACACCGCGCTGATCTTCCCGCCGGTCGTCTGCCATGCGCTGCCCATAAAGGCCGTTACCGTATCCCAATTCTGATATAGCAAATATCCGATGCCTACCAGTGCGGCAATACCAGCAATCACCAGGCCGACCGGGTTTGCTGTCATTGCTGCGTTAAGCCCCCACTGCGCCGCTGTTGCTGCGCTGGTTGCTCCAGCTGATAAAAGCAATCTTCCTTGATGGATTGCCCATTGTGCATTTTGGCTTGCCATCAAGAGCCGAATTGCTTCTGCCTGGGCTTTGTATTGATTCATCACAAAAGACACGGATAGCCACGCCAGCCGAAAACCAATAAGCCCAGTACCAGCCAACAAAATTGCATTTGTCAATCCTGGGTATTGCTGCTGAAATCCAAGCAGGCTTTGCGCTGCTGATTGAAAACTACCTGCAACCATCTGCACGCTTGGCAAAAATGTCTGTGTAAGCGATATCCCGGTTTCAGCAGCCGCTTGTTTTACGCCTTCCAGCGCAAACTGTGTGGTCTGCATCTTTGCCTGAAATTCTTTTTCCACGCTTCCTTTGCGGGCCGCATCGTCCAACAGGTCAAAGTTTCCCCGCAATTTATCCATTCCAGCAGCCAGTGCGGAAATATCATCCTGATATTCAGCGCCAAATAATCCGGTCAATACTTCCGCTTGTTGTGCTGTATCTAGACTTTTTATCTGGTCAAGCAGTCCGAAAATTGTTCCCTTCGAATCCGAAATATAAGATGCTTGCAAATCCTTTGCACTCATCCCCAAGCTGTCTAGCGCCGTCTGAAATGACTTCGCTTGTGAAGGTGCTGTCGCAATTCGGTTCATGAGTGCATTTAAGCCTGTAGCCGCTATTTCCGGCGTTTTCCCAAGGTCAAGCATTGTCGTTGCTAATGCTGCCAGTTCATTATTAGAGAATGTCGATTGCGCTGCAGTACCAGATATTCTTTGCAATACCTCAATTATTTCCGGTCCTTTTGCGGTCGTTTGGTCATCTAAATAGTTTACTGTGTCCGCCAGGTCTTTGATTTGTTCGCGCCCTTCGGCAGTATCAATCTTTATACCGCGAATGTTTGCGATCTTTGCCATTTGTTCAGCAATTTGATCGCCGGAACCCTCGAAAGCAATCCCCATCTGTACAGACATTCGAACGAAATCATTTAAGGCATCCGCTCCCTGAACGCCCATTCGTGCAGCCGCCGCTGTTGTATCAGCAACGGCACTCGGCAGCATATGCAAATCGCGGCTCAAGGCCATAATGTTTGACTGCATTGCGTAATATGTCGGTGTTAGCTGCAGATTGTCGTCACGAGCATCATTTACCTGCTTTGCAACGCCGTTCATTGCTGTTTCAAAATTTATCGCCGCATTTGTTGCGGCTACCAGCGGGGCCGCCGTTATCGCCGTATCAATAATTTTTCCCCTGACTTCTCCGGCTCTTTTATTTGATTCGTCATATCTTGATTGCGCAACTTTCAGTTTTGACTGCGCCTGCTGTGTCTGTTCCAACTGTGCTTTCAAACGTGCTTGTGATTCTTTATAGGCGTCAACACTCATTTTCCCGTCGTTATATGCGGAATCTAATGACTTTAGATTTCCGCGCAGCGCTGCTGATTGTGCACCTAATGTGTGCATTTGTGCAGATACCGAAGAAAATGCGCTTATTAAGCCAGCACCCATGCGTCCAGCAATCTCCAGCTGAACTTGGAATACTTTGCTCATTTTTGATGTTTCCTCCTTTCTTCCACATTTTCGACGATATCTTCAACCCATGTATAAAAGTCTTGCAACGGAAGGGACAGCCAAAAAGATACTTTTTCCCATTCCGTTAAATTCGCAGCTGTTTTTCTTAGCTGTTTGCCCGGGCACCTGGTAATGCCCAACCGAATAAAAAATTCGCTGCCTGCGTTGTGATGTTTATAAAATCCATCCCATTCATGGCCAGGATATCGTCAACAATCAGCGGCTGATCCGCAGCCTTTGCCGCAATTACAGCCTGAAATGTTTTCGAATAGCAGGCGTCCGGCGTAGTATCGCCAAGCATCCTAGCTTCTTTTTCTGCTGCAATGATCTGATTTCCCGTAATTTTATCAAAATCCAGGTTTAATTCCGTGATTTCGGTTCCGTCTTTTGTGATCGGTTTCGCCAGTTTCATAATTCAATCGCTCCTTTAAATTTAAAGGGACCTGCGCCAGTCACGGCGTAGATCCCTTTTCTTTTTAGATCAATCCAAGTGCATCGCGAACAATAGATAAACTATCATTTCCGTTTACAATGTACTTATAGTTTATTTTGTCAATTTCCAGCACCGTTTCGTCATTGATGACATATTTCAAATAAATGCAGTTCAGCTCTATCGAACTTGAATTTGCGCCATTTGATTCTAATTTTTCAAGTTCGCCTTCGGACGGAAATCCACGCACGATAATCCTATTTTTGTCATAGCTGCGCCCGCCCCCTGCAAGGTCATATTTCTGGACCGCCTCACGAAATTCCAGGTTATGGCCGACGCATTCAAGCAAATTCAGCATCGGCTTGTTTGTCGTCCGGAAATTAATTTTTACTTTCATCGGTTTTGTCTGTCCGACAGTTGGCGTCTCGATCTCACCTAAAATTCCGGCCCCTTTTATAGTGTCGGAAATTAATTGTATTTTTGGCAATTCAACATCGACTACGCCCAAAAGGTCTACGCTGTCTTTATACACACGATACCCAGTTATGCGCTCCGGCATTATATTGACATTTCCCATTGTATTTTCTCCTCTCTGTTAAGATGCGAACAGACTTTCCAGATAACTAATATCGAATTCTAAGATAAACTCCATATCTTCGTTTGGAATCGGCGGCGTCAAATATACGTGGAAGCGATTGATTCCGTTGATCAAATCCGTTTCAGGATTTTCATTCGCATTGAATTCTACGCGACCGCCGAGAACCGCCCCAATTGCCGTAAGCCCATTTAACCAAATGTTGATGCTGTCAACGACGGTCTGAATCAGCCGTTTATTTGTCGGCGCATCGACCTTTTGCCAATATGTCACAATAAGGGTGTTTCCGATCCAGTTGAACATGCGGCGAACCGGAATCCATGCGTCTTTAGGGTCCGTCGATGTCGGGTAAATTCCCGTGCGGTTCCCCCAGGCTTTCCAGGCACCCATAAGGTTTGTCGCCGTCACAATCCCCTTACCGTTTAAGTATGCGGCTTGTTCCGGCCCCAAGATAATTTCCTTACCGGTCGCATTCACAATGCCGTTAATTTGCAATGTATGGTTTGACGGGCTGACATATGGGATGTCACTATTTTGCGAATCCACATAGCATATCAAACCAATCATCTGTGTACTGTAGCGATAGACCTCGGAATCAAGTTTTACCTTGGGCCAGCAATTGATCTGAAATTGGCTAGTGTAGTTGTTTTTCGATTTCCAATCGTAAACCTCAGTATAAATGTCTGCTCCGTCTGCTGTGGAATCGATATCGCAAACCGTCATCGCTTTAAATAACGTGTTAATTGACGTTGCTTTCGCTTTCAATACGGCAGCTACACTGGCTTTTTCAGTCCATCCCGGTGCCGCAATCAAGCCCGGAATCAAGCCGAGCTTCGGAAAGATCTGATCGATGCATTCGCTTCCTGATACATCCCCTGTCAGTGCATCCACACCACCAATAATATCGGCAGCAGTAACTTTTGACGGATCTAGTGCGGTATACGAAATAACTCCCTCCGTCTGGTTATCCAATTTTCCGCCAGCAATCACTGTAATCAGTGGTTTGTGGGCGTCATTGAAAGCCACTGTGTAGTCAGTCCCTTTTGTTAATGCCTGCCCTGCTGCCGCTAATTTAATGACTAACGTGTTGAGCAATACTCCCGTCACATCGATAACAGCGGCATCAGAAACAAACGAAACAGCTTCATTTTCGACAGTTTTTATATGCTTAATCGGGTCCATAATGTTGATAAATACGACCGGTGCGACTACGTATAGCTTAAACAGAACTTTCATCGCTTCGCATAGTTCGTAGTTTTCGAAATCGTCGGTATATCCCAAAGCCGTCACGGCCTCGGCATAAGTATAGGCTAGCAGTGGCTTATTGACATATGCTTTCGGGTCCGTTACTAAATTCACCGGCGCGCGTCCGATAAATACCGGCAGGCCAGCGCTTACATCGACCGGGGCTGTCAATGACGTTGCGACTTCCGATGTATACGCTCCATGCTTGTAATCTGCCATTTATTTTCACACTCCTTTAACGTAATCCGTAACGGTCGCATACCAGGTGTGATATGCCGATCCCGTTTGATCAAGCTGTTTCAATATAGTTGATAGTTTATCAATGTCAACAAACAAATTTTTCACTGTAGGGCACGCAGAAAAAAGCTGTTCAAAATGTTTCGGTGTTCCATTTTTATATACACGAAATCTGTTCAAGCCTTCTTTTGGGATGTTTGGTCCTACATAGATTTGTGTCGTTGCTGCTTCTGCGACCGCTGTTTTCGTTTCCTTGGTGGCCGCCTGGTCCTTGTCAGTTTCCGTTGTTAAGGAAGTCTCTAACATCCTCATTCACCTCCAATGCTGTTGGTATTTCGATATTTAAAGTAAATGTGCCGCACCATTCTGGCGGTCCTTGTTCTTCTGGTATTTCTCTTTTAATCGGCAATGCTATGCGATAACAGTCACCAATATTTCTGTGCGCCAAGAAATACGTTTTTATCGGGTTCATGATCGTTAATAACTCCCGCCAGCCCTGTTCGTCATCTTCAGAAAAGGCAATACAAATGATCTTCACCTGCGCCGTTGTGCCCTCTTCTGTTGTTTCATCGCTCAAAAGACGAGCAATAGCACACGGTATATCATTTTGCTCTGCTCTCGGATTTTTTGTCGGCAAATATCCTTTTACTATTTTTGGCGCAGTAACTGTTCCGGATTTTATCGGCAACTGCAGCGTTTTTGTTGCTTCCGTCAATGCATATTCAATATTAGTCAGCAAATCATCTACATTCATCTGCCCGCCTCCAATATCCGATTAATCTCATGATCCATACGCTTATCCAAGGTTTGAATTGCTTTTTCCTCAACGGATTTCATAACGGTTTCATTTCCTACCATTTGAGGCACCGACGGTCCATAAAGTTGCTTTAATGGGTACCGTGCTTTTCCGGACCGGATAAATATCCCCCGATAGCCGTTTCCCATCGCTTGCAAGAATGCATGCTTTATTGGCTTTTTTGCGCCGCTTTTCTTTACTCTGACTCGTACCGGATTTTCTTTGCTGGTATCAAATTTGACCAATGGAATCGGCCCACCCATCGATTTGATGCTGCCGATCGGCGATGCCGCCGATGCATTTGTCACCTTAATTGTGTTCCGAACGTCTTCAGCCTTAATCACGTATTCCTTGCGGACTGACCGCACAATTTCCGTTCTCGCTGTCGTTAGGCTACGATTGATTGCAGATGCCTGTGCTTTAGGCAGGGCGTCTTTGATGCCGCCTAGCAGCTGTTCGGCTCGCTCAATTTGTGAAGCATTAAATTCTATCACGTTTGCCGCGCCTCCAATACGACTTCCAGCATGTCGTTTCCGATGCAATCCAGCACATAATAATAATCGTCGTCAATTTCCATCTTTTGTTCCGGCTCTGGCCGATACCCAAGTGACGACTTTGAAATAAACAATCGACGGCGCATGTTATACACGCCGTCGACCTTATTGTTAGATGATTTATCCTCGTCCAGCACGCATAAAAAAACTTCGCCATCTATCGCATGATGTTCGGCGAATTCATCCACATTCAAAAACACTTTGCCAATGTCTGCCGCCAAAACGTCTTTAAATGACATTAGTCAATTTTTACCCAGACTGTAGTACCGGCCGAAGTTTTTGCCGCGACTGCAAAACCTGCCAAAACTCCGCTGTTCGTCTTGTCAATATTATTGTTGGTCTTGTTCCAGTAGACCATATCCCCGGCAGCAATTTCCAACGGCGCTGCTGCTGGCAATTCCCAAACTTCCGTAATCGCCAACGATCCTGTTGCTCCTGTAGCAATCGGCTCTAAAGCTATGCCAATTTTAGCTGCCAATGGCACTATCTCAAGATAGCCGACGTCGGCCGCCGCAGTGTAGTCTATAATATCCCCCTTTTGTACGTGAACAGCTGTTGCCATTATACATTCCTCCTTATTTGTCTTCTATCCCTGTAGATTTATACAGTCCGCGGTAGTCAATGAGATTTACGCCGAAATCATGGAAAATTCTCCACTTGATGCCCAGCATGTCGAAAAGCACTGTACTTTCCATGGTCGGCTGGTCAACGCCGTTCAAATATGTCACCTCAATCGACGGGCACATGCCAGGTGCAGCGGCCAAATACCACGGGACGGCATCTTCCAGTGTCGGATCGGATACGACCGACAATTTATTTGCAAACGGATTTGGCGTAGCATTGTTCTTGCTTGGATCGACGACGGACGAAATCAGCTGCGCTGCAATTGTTTCGAGGTCTACCGGCACGATCAGAAAAGCTGGCTGAATATTCAAGGCTTCTTTGCCACCGATGTTTTTCTGTTTTGCCATGGCTGCTTTTGCTTTCCCAAGGTTTTCGACGTTAATCACGCCTGCCCCCATATTTTTATGGTTGGCATGGAATAGTGCTGCGTTTTCAATTGTCGGATTATCTGTAAGGATTTTATACACCATTCGGTTAATCATGCGGCGTGCAGCGGCCCCATACAATGCCGGAATTCTGTTGAGTGCGCCAAGGTCATCGTTGATAATTGCTTTGCGACTGATCCCAAATTTGCGTCCATAGGTTCCAATACTGGCCTTTGCCTTTGCTTCCGTAAACGTCGAATCTTTAAACTCACCGTTTTCTTTGATTTCCACAAGTTCGTCAGCTTCGCTCAATCTGTAGCGCGTCGCATCCTTGAAATCTGAATTTGATCCTTTTGCCGTCCACAGCTGAAAGGTCGTCGGCGCGGTCTGGTATGCCTGAGCCATTGATTTATTGGCCACATTCGATAAAATCCCAGGGAACGCCCCGGAGCCAGTCAATGCTTCGCGTATCAGTGTGTCATTGTCGGAAAATCTCATATCTTTCCCCGACTGGCGTTCTATGCACTCCTGTGCCAAACGTAACATGCTCATGCCTCGGAAATCTTTTGCACCGTCTACTGGTTTTTCCAGCGTCATTCCCGCGCGCATGGCCAACCCGTCTACGGCGGCACTGCGGAATTTTTCAACGTCTTCCACGCCTACCGAAATTTTCGTCGGCTGGTTGGTCGTCATTGCTTTTTCAAGCACAATCTTTCTTACTTCGTCGACACTTTTCCCTGCATCAATGTGTTCCTGCGGATCAATGCCAAAACTCCGACACATCGAGCCGATTTCCGCAACTCTTGCACGTTCCAATGAAAGCGCTCTCTGCACTGCATCGTCTACATTCGGCGCGGCTGGTGGTGCTACTGGTGCAGCAATAGGCGGAACATGCCCTCTTTCCTGGTTTTCTGCTACTGGCGGTACCGCCGGCGCATTCTGTTTACCGTCTGTTTTCATGTTTCTGGTCTCTCCCTCTTCTTGATTTTGTGGATCTGCCGATCTTCCCACCCCTACATCGGGGTCGGCCGGTACGCTGACAATTGATATTTCGTAAGGCATCCACTTTACGGCCACGGAACACGGCCCTGCAAATCTTCCGTTTGTACTCATGGCGTTTGCGCCAACTTCTTCCCAGACCATTACCTGGTACCCAACGGAAACGCCTTTTAATGTGCCGGATTGCACTTTCTGGTAGATTGTTTCTGCCTGCTCGTCGGTGTCAAATCTTACTGTCGCCTTACATTTACGGGCTGCTTCGTCCAATTCAACGGATAACACCTGCCCGATCGGCATATTTGCATTATGATTAAACAACAAAACGCCAATTTCTTGCAATCGTGACAAATCAACAGCTCCGGGATCATGACTTAGAATTTCATTTCCGAACCAACGCTCATAAGGCGCTTCACTCGAAAACGAAAGCTCGACTGTGCGATCATCTTTCATTTGCGCACGGTCGAGCATCAATTCTCGAAACATTCTTGAGTTTTTATTCTTCATTTTGTACCCCCTTATGGTTCATCTCTGCGGCCTGCACCGATTCCGGCTTATGAATTGTTAAGTCAAGCCCCAAACTTTCGGCATATTTCTTTTCTTTTGCCATCTCTTTGAGCTGCGTTTCCCAATCATAGCCACGGCCAGCGCACCATTGCGCTAAAGTCATGCCGCCATTTTTCATTAAGGTAACGTCCGCATTTGCTTCTTTCTGCGGGTCAATCCATTCCCAGCCCGGCGTGATCCAATCGGAGGCTGTGTATGTCTCTTTATTTGTCCAATAGTCCGGGATCTTCACTAATCCAGCCAAAACAACGGCCTCGACAAACGCTTCCCATATTGGTAAACAGCAATGGGCGATCATATACCCCTGTATCGGTAAAAATGTCCGGCGGTCTTCCAAATGGCCTTGCCTGGCACTTGAGAAATTGGCGTTTGAAAAATCTCTGCTGACAAGTTCATACGATAAGCCCAACCCAGCTCCGCAAAGCTGCTGCTGCACTTTCACAAAATCCTTTGCCGATGTGATTGACCGTGACGGATTCGCTGTTGTTATTGTTTCGCCCGGCCGTAAATGTGCTATCATGCCCGGCCTGATACTTTCCAACGGTTTCCCCTCTTTGTCCTTTGCTGTTCTCCCCGGCACTGGTCCCGACGTTGGCATATTTTTCGTTACAAAAATCGAAAAGCATGCCGCTATTTTTGCGGCAATGGTTTCCGCCGTCATATAGTCGTCGGTATCTTTGATCCTCTTGATACTTGTTGCCAATTCTGATATTCCCCGGATCTGGTCCGAGTGTTTTTTATTCCATAAATGCAAAATCTGATCTGCTGGGACTCGATCCGATTGATATGTGATATATCCGTCCGGGCTTTTTCGCTGAATCCAATATGCTACCGGCTTCAAATAGTCGTCTAATTCAATCCCTGATCGAATGATCCGGTTTGTTTTTGGCGCTGTCAGCAAGTACGAATCCAATAAATCCGGCTTTATAACCTGTAATTTCAGCGGTATTCTTGCCTTTTTATCGTAGACTTTGCGAACCAGGCTTTCCCCGTCAACAACTTTTCTACGCAGTAGCATCGCTTGTATTTCATAAAATGTTTGCTGCCCAGTAATATCACAGTTTTCTTGCTTCGTCCACGTTTTCCATAAAGATTCCAATGTTTTATTTATTTTGTCATCCGGTGTCCGTGCCTGCGGACTGATGCCGGTACCGACCGAATTTCTAACGATTGATCCAATGGCTGATTCAGCCATATCGCTGTTGTTTTCCAGTGATCTAGCCCGTGCTTTGATTAAATCGCGCTGAACCTTGTCCGCGTTTTCCGTATCCATATTTATCGGTGTCCACATGTCGCTGAAACGGTCAATCTGTCCGGCTTCATACGAACGTACCGCCTCCTTGTATACGGCTCGCTCATAGGCCCATTTCGGCGAAATAATCCCAATAGCCCTATCTAGAAAATTCACAGCATCCCCATTTGCGCGAACGTAATCGTTCCGCCATTTTGTGCCGCTATTGCAGCTTTCAGGTCAGCTTCGCGGCCGTATAACGTCGCTAGGTCTCCTTTGGTTAGCTTCCTGGTCCCTATTTGATATTCTTGCGCGCCTTCTTCAATGGCAGCAATCGCCTTTTGAACACGCTCAAGCTGCGTTACTAATGTGTCCAAATGGTTCACCCCCTTTTATAGCCAGTTTTCAGTCCCTTTGAACCAGTCATTTTCCGGCTTGTCTTCTTTTGGTGCTGCCGACGGTATTTCTTCAATTTCGCTTTCATCGGTCAAATACCGCACGCCTAAAATTTCCGCTGCTAAAGCGTTATTTGTTTCAGTATCTAGCAAATGGTTCTGCGCGTGGCTTGATATTTTTTCCCATTCGTAAGTCACTCTCCCTTTTTTGTCTTTATGTTCGACTTTCTGCTCCGCGCATATCTGGTCGCAATATCGCCGATCAATAGCTTTGTATACGTTCCAGCTTCCTTTGTCACCAGCCACAATGGATAACCTGCCAGCAATAAAGTCTTTAAACTGGTTCGGGTCAAAAATATAAAGGCGCAAGCCGCGGCCCACACCTTTGTCAATAATACTGACGCTATATCTCGATGTCATTGCTTTGGACGCGCCTTTTGTTGGCAAGCATACATCCATTCGTTTCGCACAAAATTGATAAACTTCGTCGGTATTGTAACCGGAATCCATGCAGCATAAATTAACGTTGTTAATCTCTCCGCTTTCATCGCAGTAATTACGGTCCAGGATCGTTTCAATATCCGCCCAGGTTTCCGCCCTTCCGTAATCGACAAGCCAGCTTGTCAAGCCTGCGCCCCATGCGCGGACACTCCACCAGAAATGATCCAGCTGCACATCGACGCCCATCGTCAGCAATTGCGCTTTATGATGCACTCTACCTTGCTCATATTCGCCCTGTTTTTCCAAAACGACATCTGACTGCATTTTGCTTGCCTTATCTTCCCACGGTTCGGCCAGCCACGAATTAATAAAGTTCATTAATTTTTCGGGATCGTCTTTGCTTGACAGAAACTTTTCAGCGACATCGCCAAACGTCAGCCACGGCGAATAAATTGAATTTAGGTGATAGGCAACTGAGTGCACCCGCCCCTTGGCGGTCTTTACCTCAACCCATTCTTTGTTGACTTTTTTTACTCTGCGCCATTCTCCTGCGCGCAACATCGGCATTTTGTGCCGATCGTCTATGCGCTGATGGCATGATTTGCATTCGTAATACGCTGAATACTTTGCTTCTTGCGGTGTCTTTCCCGTAAATCCCTTTATCTGTTTGAATTCTAGGGTTTGAAATTCTCCGCAATGCGGGCATGGCACAAAATATTTATATTTAGCGTTGGCGTTTTCCCAACCTTGCCAAATATTCCCCCTTTTTAGCGTTGGAGAAGATACTTTGACTTTTTTCTTGTTATAAAATGTCTTTGTTCGTTCTTCTGCCAGTTCTAGTGGTCCAGCTTCCGCCCCGGACCATTTGGGGAATTTGTCTATTTCGTCGAAAAATATATATCGAACTGGCCGACTCGCCAGATTTGATGGTGAATTTGCCCCAACAAGTGCAATATACATGTTAGGGAATTGCAATTCGCACCACTGGCTTTGCCGGGCTTGAAATTTGTCACGCAGGTCTGACGATAATTCAAACATCGGCTGCAGTCGGTTTTCGCTTGTGAACTTTGCTAATTTGTCGGATGGATAGACAATCAGCATAGGCCCAGGATCTTGCGCAACAGCATAGCCGATCATGTTTAATTCCATGACCGTTTTCCCTAGCTGCGTGCCAGCAACAAATGTTATGTCTTGTACCGCCTCATCATTAAACGCATTCATCGGTTCTTTCAGGTATGGCGTTCGATCTGTTCTCCATGGTCCTGGCGCTGCGCTGTCTTTTTCCGATAATATTCGGTACTTGTCTGCCCATTGGCTAACCGTCAATTTTTCCGGCGGCTTGAATGACGAGAAAGCCTTTGTGATATAAAGGGGAAACTCACTTTTTCTTTGCATTATAAATTCCGCTTCTGCTCATTTGTTCCAGCGCTTCCACGATGCGTTTGTCAACCACCTTTTTTGCTTCCAGCGCCGCCTCAACATCGAAAGAATTCAGGTCTGTCGCCACGTCGTGGCCTATTGCAAGTAAATTTCGTTTTAAAACCGTGAACAATCTTCGCAGATCGGTTGTCACCGTTTTTATCGGGATAAATTCCTCTTCTGTGACGCCTAATTTTATCTGTTCTTGTCTTGCTTTGGCCTCCTTCAAGTCCGCTTCAGCCTTGAGTTTTCGGATTTCCGGACTTTCTTTGTGACCGCCGCCAAAACGCCACTCTACCAGCTTTTTTAGGTCCCATTTTCCGCGCCCCTCTTTTGGCGCTCCTTTTTTCTCCCAACCTGACAAACTCTCGCGGGAAATTCCGAAAAAATTGCAAGTTTCTTTCGTGCTGAAAATGAATTGCTTCTCTAATATATTCCTGTTTCCATTTTCCGACTTTTCTATCAACCTCCCCACTCCTTCAATTTTGTCAACTTGTCAACCCGTTTTTTTGATTTTGATGCAGACAACTTTTGGGGCTCGGAGACCCGCAAGCCGTCTGGGCTATCGGAGTACCTACGAACCCCGGGGGGCTATTTGATTACTTCTTTCAGGATATAATCCGTTCAAATAGTCTTCACATGCTTGCCTTATTGTCTCGCCATTCTTGCTCTCTCTTTGGATGTGATGATCCAGACAAAGCAAGCAGCCTTTCTCTGGCACATCCTCTTTATTTTTTCCGCACGGTTCATGATGCCATTTCTCGCCTATGATTACGAATCGATTACATCCTGGAACAATACAGGTATAACTATCACGCTCATGTATTTCTCTGTTGAGTTTGGCAACTGCCTTACCTTTCAACCTAACGCGCTTATGTTTCGTAAGATCCATAACCCGCCTCTTTTTCCACAACAAAAAAGCGCTGCCGTCTTTCCTGGCAACGCCTTTTTTACTATGCAATTATTCTAGAAGGTATTTTTTCTCTAGGCATATTATAGCAAAGAAAATAACATATAAAAATTTCATCTTTTTTTCACTTATTAATTACAAAGCATCTGCACCATAAAGGCTGTAATTCAGCTTATTTATCAGCAACTTTCTGTTCCGCCATATAGTCACTTTATCACAATGTAACTGTTGTGCTACCTGTTCCTGGCTCATGCCTTTAAAATACTGTAATTCGATTATTGGGTAATATTCCTCGTTCTCTATTTCTTTTAAAGCTGTATCAATTTCTTCTATCTCTTTTTGATCCCGCGCAATCTTCTGCTCGATCAACAGTATTTTAGCTTTTCGTAATTCTTCAATATCCATCTTTTCAGCGCCACCGGAATTTTTTACAAACAAAACGAAATCTTTCGATGTGCGAAGATCTTCTTTTTGTATGTCAATAATATCCTTTTTATAGCGGGCGATATTTCTTTTCAAAACGGGATAAGCATATAAACGCTTTTCGGTTTTTTTGTATTTATTGTTTTCTTGTTTCTCGCTCCGCTTCCCGGCTGTTACGGCTTTCTGAAAAAGCATGTCGATTTTCTCTTCATCCTTTTTAGTTAATGCCATAATCGATATTCCCTCCCCTATAGTAACTAACGCACCAAAGCAGACGCTCCCCAGCGCCTGCCTTTTTAATCTATTCCTGTTCTTTCATGAGCCTATACAACATGGTCCTTTCCAAGCCTTGCACATCCATACCGACCCCCAATACTACTATTGTCACTACTACAACTCCAACTACAATCAATATTTCTAATACCCCCACTTGCCTTATCCTATTTTTATGACTGGCTTTAACGGCTGACCCCATTCCTTTGACTTCTCGGCCATGTATCGTTCTAATTCGCCTGGTGTCATTTTTACTGACCGTACTGGCGCTTGTCCATATTCGCGCCGATCGTGTGGAGCAAAGCCGTCTATAAGCGTCGGCTTTCTATGCTGATCAGCTTCGATCGTTGCCGCTTTGATCAGGCCACAGGTTCGTCTGTCTATACCTTTCATGATTGATCACTCCCCATCATCGTCTGGGCAAAGCACTGTCCAAGTTGTTTATTTATCTTGCTGAATGTTTATTCATCTTCTCTTCCCATGCCGCCCTAAACATAGCTATGTTTCTCTTTGTTTTTTGTATCATTATTTCAAGCTGTAGCGTCTAATTTCATATCCATCATTCCGCCCCCCAGCTGCTAATTGTTAATTCAACTTTTTATTTTCAGCTAGATCCAGCGAAAAAAGCAATTGGTTCTTTTCTCTTTCAATAGTTGCTTTGAGTGCAGCCTCCATCTGCTGCCCCTGGTAAGCTATTGTCATTTTTAAAGCATCCTGTTCACTTGTACCATTTTCAATAAGCGCATTTCTATAAGTCACCATCATTTCTGCCGTTTCCTGCATACTTTTTATTACTTCTGCACTTAACAAGCCTTTTGTTTTCTTAATCATGATTCCGCCCCCGTCTTGTACCCAAATTGGGTACATCTATTTATGAAACATATCTTTGCCTTTCATTCGAAATAGATCATCCTTAACTTTCGGAATAAGGCTTATCCCGACATATTTTATAAGCGCCTTTAACTCTTTTTCTTTTTGTGAATTTCCTTTTTTTCGTGCTATCTCCAATGCTTTCCTGTACTTTTCAAGCTCCCGCTCTAAATGCGTCTCTGTAGTCCTTGCCGCTTTAATATATTCCGTGCTTACAACATCTACTGCTGATTGCGGCTTTTCTTCCGTTAGTGCCGGCTTACTCGGTTCGAATCCCTCAATATTCATGTTTTCCGGCTCCCGTGGTGTTTCCGTTTCTTCTTGCTGCTGGTACTTTTTGACCTCTTTTGCCGTAACTTTCCCGCCTGTTTCTTCATATACGGCTTTTTGATCTTCGGGCGATAACTTAGAAAGTTCTACTGCCGGTGTCATAGCAAGTTCCTTTTTCTTAATTGCTTCTTTAAGTTCCGGCTGTAGGTTATTATCGATCTGCTGCAGCCGCCCGACTTCTGACTTTGAAATATTGAGGCATTCGGCAATAATGTCCTGTAGCCGCCCCGGTATTTTTTCGCCCCGATCTTTCTTTTTCTGCAAGAGTTCCGACAATTGGTGTACTTCCTCGATTTTTTCCGAAAGGTTTTTGTCTCTATGATGATTAGTAATAATCAATTCGATTTGTTCATCTTCCGCACTTAGCGGCTTTTCAACAATACACGGCAATATTTTATATTCAGTCTTTCCTTCGTCTACCAGTCTACGGCACGCCAAATAGCGACGCTCTCCGGCAGTAATGCTGTATTTACCATTTTCTTTGGCTTTTACAAGTAATGGCTGCTTTACGCCGTATATTTCAATCGTCGCTTTTAGCTGCTCATTCTGCTTTTCTATTTCTGGATCGCCTGTAACACGATAAAAATTCTTTTTATTCGGTACTAGGTTATCAACATCAATCATCACAATAGACGGCACCACCGCTGCCGTCCTTTTCCCCATTGCTGCCAACATGTCAAATGCCATTTTGTACACCTTCTCTCTCTAAATATTCATCTACAAAGCCAATATAGGCTAATGCTGCCGGATTTCGTTTTGCACATTTCACTAACGGGACTTTTTTAAACTTTGCTTTTTTTACTTCTACGGTTAAATTAATCATGTTTTCAAACAACTTGTTTTCCGGGTCTTTCCTTAACTCTTCCGCTCCAAGCCTATCAACCTTTGTCCGGGCATTGTATTTGGTGATAAGCACACCGACTATTCTTATGTTGTCGTTTAATCCGCTATCTTTGGCAATTTGCACCTGCTGCCTAATCTTGTCTAATCCATCAAGGCCGTACTCGTCAATGTCAGTCGGAACGATGATGTCATCTGACGCAATAATCGCATTAATGACGTTTGGTGTCATATTAGGCGCATTGTCGATGATTATATAATCAAAATCATTTTCTAGTTCCTGCAAGCAATCGCGCAATATAGTAACCTCTCCACTTTTCGCCATTTCTATATTTACGGCGGCTAAGTCCATCGTTGACGGCAAAATGCTCAAATTTGGATATTTCGTCTCTTTGATTGCCGCCCTCAAAATTTCTTTGTCCCCGCCAAACTGAAATACCTCGACTATGCTTGGCTGCATTCCTGCACGTTCAAAGAATTTTGATGCATTGCATTGAATATCATTGTCAGCAAGCAAAACGCGTTTCCCCATTTCAGCCAAAACATACGACATATTAACGGCAGTCTCCGTCTTACCTACGCCGCCCTTTAAATTTACAATACTTACCTTTTTCATTTTTCATCCTCCATTTCTCTATCTTCATTCATTCCAGGTAATTTGCATAACCAGTTATTATTTTTCCAAACTGTATCCGACATAGGCGCAAGTACATGAACGCCGTCAATAACAACCATTCTTCCCGATAATGTCAGATTTTCCGTATACTGCAGCATATCAAGTCTTTCTTGCTTAATTGCTATATAGGTGAATCCATCTGTATACAAATAACATCCAGAAAGCTCGATTCGTGTATTAGTCAGCATTTTATTCGAATTGGCTTCATTAAACCATTCATTGTATCGCCTTTCCCATTCTAAAATTCCCGGCTCCCGCTCAGACTTCACTAAACCTTCCTTTGTCTGTAGGTACCATGTTTCAAGTTTTGGCACTTCCAATTTGCAGCGTATCGAAAAAAACTGATCATCCGAAACACTTAATACAAACTGCCCTGTAATCAACAAATTCCCTGAATCGCATTTCATTAGCATAAATTCGCCTAGACCACTTGCTTGTTTTGCAACCTTTTTGCTATCCACAAGGAAAGAATCATTTATCATTATTCCGCCCCCTTTCTATCTTGCTGTAATCAATCCTTAACAAAAACAATATGCTGACAGGGATAGCCGTCTTTTGTATATCCCTGGTAGGTCAGTCCTTTATGAATGTGGTACCCTTTCGGTACTTTGATCTGCGTACTATAACATTCAGAACGATTTACCTTACTTTTTTCTTCGTGAGGCTCGACAAGATTTGTGCTTGTTTGAAGACGGCCTGAATGTTTCTCAACGTCCTCTTTCTTGAAATACGCGGATAATTTTACACAATCGTCAATTTCTCCTCCGAAAAATTCTACTCGCGCACCGCCAAACGTCCAATATTTTTTTATCTCTGCCATATCCTCTGCTGTGAGTGCATTTATTAGCAAGTGCGCATGAGGCCGCCCCTGCCCTGTCATGTTTTCCATTACAGCAATATATTTTAGTTCATCCCCCTTTCGCTTGTAATAACGCCGCAAGTTCTTTTTAAAATTATCAAACTTCTTTTTAATCTCTTCATAATCTGGCACTTTCCCGGCAATTGTCAAAGTAAAATACCAATCTCCAGATTTAAAATTATTTGCCATCTGCATAGCCAATTTTTCTGTTGCACGACGGCGATTATCTTTTTTCTGCTGCTCTGGCGTTTGATTAATTCGCTTTGCTCTCTTCTTGGCTTCTTTTCCTGTTGGCATTGCATGATAGGTATAGTACAGATTTTTCTCTATGATTCTCCCGTCTAAGGTCTTTTTGATTCTCCGTATGTATGACATTGTCAGCCCGCCCTATTCTGTATAAAAATACTGTTCAGTGTCCAACTTATTAATTACTTGATGAACTAGAAAAGAGGTCAAAACCTCTTGATTTTTCGGCTGACTTTTTGCACTTTTCATGCTATAATTTTTATGTAGATTTTATTGTCAGCCTATAAAAACAGCAGCGCTTCCAACACTGCTGTTTTTGTTTTATATAATTTTCATTGCACGCGTTGAAGATTTCTACGAGGGAAATCTTCTTTTTTGATATTACTCACGCTATCAGCCATAAATATCCGACAGGCGCGTTGGTTATCCTTGACCGCTATTGCTATGCCGGGATATTCCTCGGTTTCGTAACAAACCAGCTTACCGGGATAATTAACGTCATTAGAGTAGCGACACATGCCGCATTTTGGCTCGCGTTCGATTTGTCTCCTCATTTAGACCGCCTCTTTCCCTTGCACGATTTACATAATTTACGGTACATCATTTAAACACATAATTTTTATTGTTTCAGGACAGTCTATGATTAAATAGTCTGCCCTCAAATGCCCAAAATGCTATTTCGTTTTCTAATTAGTTTCCGGACTCATTATTGGTACCGGATTTTCTTTTTCTCATTTAACCTGGAACGCTTGCCACGGCTTACCGTTTCGATTCTCTATTGCCTGGTCCATGTGACTAATAGCCGTTTTTGCTCCGACATATGTCGGATATACAAAAGTTGCTCCGTGGTATCGACAATGGGCCTTTAGGCTTTCGCCCATTTCAGTGGTTGGCATAATTTGGAACCCACCTTCATTAACAACGATTGTAAAATTTGTTTTTCTCTTTTTAGCCGCATAAGCATTTATAATCTGTACTGCCTGATTACCCTCACTAAAATCACCAGTAACGCATAACGTTGTCAGTTCTAAAGCTATGTCATCAATTATGTCATCTAACTCTTCCCCAGCCTTTTGAGCGGTATTATAACGGACTATCAATGCTTTTAAATCACTCATGCGCTCAGCCTCCTCATTTTCTTTATCTGCCGCCGTATTCGCCCGTCACATCTGTGACATACAATCATCTTGCCAACAACCTCTAACTTTTCTCCGCTCCGCTGGCAACTACTACAGTACAATTGCCAGCGATATCTTATGATGTGGTCCCCTTGCATTTTTTAAAGAAATAAGAACCGTTTCGATCTTTGCGATAGATGCGCATATATTTTGAAACACTAACGTTAAATTTTGAACGATATTGCACAAGTGATTTAAGAAAAGATTCCACTACTTCGGATTGCTCCGAACTAAGGCTTTCACGCATATTGACAGGAGAATAATCCGGTCCCTTATATGCCGCATTCATGATGCGACCTGATTAATGATTTTCTTATCTCTAATCAGCTTTCTCAGTTCTGAAACTTTCCCCACGAAATAAATGCTCTTTCTTTTCATTACTTACGCCTCCATTGACCAAAATTACAGCACATGCTATACTTTTAGTAATCGAATTTTGTTTTATCCTAAAGCTGTCTGTGCTCCAACACAGGCGGCTTTTTTATGTTCCAGTTTGTCCACTTCGTGATTAACCTTAATTCTCAACGCATGTACTGCGCCTTCCATCTCATCAATTTCTTTCATGATTGCCTTCAAAGTAGCTACTTCACTGCTGTCAATCCGACCATCACACAAAATAGTAATCAATGAATCTTTTACTGCTATAACATCCTGTAACTCTTTAAGCCACCGTAGTCCAGCAGTAGCTAAATCATTTGCTTTAATCTTGCAATGCTTATTTTTTCCTATCTCACAAACATCAGTGCAGTACCATTCAATAAGTTCACTGTTGTGATATACATTAGCAAGGCTAAGAATCACTTGTGGATTAGCACGTTCCGGCATAACTTCATACCTTGAAAGCGATCTTCTACCAACATGTGCCTCAGCAGCTGCGCATTCTTGGCTCAAATGAGCCTCATTTCGTACCTCGGCGAGCATCGACTTTCACCTCCTCTCAAGCGATAATAGAATTAATCCTCTCCCCTTCCTGCTCCCAGCAGGATTTCCTTTATACACCCCCTGATACAAAAGCCAGAAATATAATTGTAAAAACAATACCAGCACTAAAAATGTCTATCTTGCTAAACTCAAGCGGCTCTTTTATTTGAGAAATATACAGCGTTTGTATTTCCTCCGGCAACGGCTTAGCCATCTATTCGCCTCCTTCAAAGCGGTGATATTCCGAAGTACATTCAGGGTATTCACATGGCTGTTCAAACTCAACAAAAGATGTTCCGCTCGGTTGTTTCCTCACATCAATTAGAACGAAAGATTTCATGCTGCCATAGATAGCGCGATTTTTCAACCTAGAAACCAACTCTTCTAATTCTTTGATTGTCATTTTTATTTGTGCCATTTTGCTACGCTCCTCCCTTGCTTGTCCAGCTTCGCTTTTATCCCGCAACCTCACTTTTTATTTGCTCACCGACATATTCATAGAACAGCTTTGGCGAAATATAGTAGTTGTATCTATTTCTAACTTTTACGGCTGTTCCAAACGGAAGGAGTCCGCGCTGCAGTCCGACTCTAACAAACTGCTGGCACTTTCCCATAATTTCTGCTGCTTCCTTAACGCTGATCTGTACTGGCATTTTATTCTCCTCTCCCTGCTCTTTGATAAATTCATAATAGTAGTTGGAATAGGTAATATAATCATTTCGTCGAACTATCACCTTATAAGGAGATGATAGTGATGAACTTTAAGGAGCAAATGCGAAAAGATTTTGAGTCTGTGTTCTTAAATATAGACGAATTTGCAGAGATTTTTGATGTTATACGAAATGGAATCAGGTCCCACGAAATAACCGGAATTTTCGCCAAAAAATCTCTCTTACAGGTAAAATTAGATGATGATGTAATGCCGGGCGATGTACTAAGAAGCAGAGATACTTTGCAAGAAGTAACTGTTCAAAGCATTAGTAAAACTAGCAGTTCCCTGAATGTTTACTGCCGCTAATTGTTTTACTTAAAAACTTCTCGGCACTTCGCAAAACATCAGAAAGGCCTTTGTAATCAACTACCCCTCGAATCGAGAACGTAACATTCTCAAACCCATCATCAAGATTGACTTCTACAATGTAACGACCGCCTTCAATTAGAAACGGTTTTAGAATTGTCCCGTCACTGCTCACTTTGGCGGGACAACTTCTTAAAGAACTTATCCGCTTTTTATACTTCTTGCTTTTGTATACTTTGCGTACCGCGTTGCTTGCTTTTCCTTTTTTATATGGCACTTCTCCGTCCCCTTTCATCCTGTCTTTGATAGTTCTATCTCGGCATCATCTAGTAAGTCATTTACTGTTACGCCAAGCGCAGTGGCTATTTTATGAGCATCATATAAATTGGGAACTGTTTTATCCGTTTCCCATCCGCTCAATGTAGTTTGCGGAATACCAGTTTCTAACTCAATTATTTTTTGAGTTTTTTTCGCATTCTTCCGTAAAAAAGAAATCCTTTTTCCAACTGACATTTTCTCACCCTCCTTATCGTAATTTTGAATCGTTATTTCGATTACATTTAAATATTATCGTAATTACGATACATTGTCAAGCGTAATTTCGATATTTTATATACGCTTATTTTGTGCCATAATGTTATTAGCGGAATTTCGCTAAAGGAGTAATGTTTGTGGACATTCCAAATCGTATAAAATCTTTAATTGAAAAGCATAAAATTTCAAGCATCAATGAATTAGGTAGAATTGCAAATATTCCTCAATCAACTTTAGCAACTATCATGTTAGGAAAAACAAGTCCTCGCGCAGATACCATTGAACAAATCTGCAACGGCCTTGGTATTACTTTAGCTGAATTTTTTACAGAAGAGTCTTCTTCCGTCCCTGCTCAATCAGTTGAAGATGTTTCGCCTGAAGATTTAGCACTTGCCCGGGAATTAAAAAACCTTCCGGATACTGACCGGAAGGAAGTACAATCTTTTATTCAATTTAAAAAGCAAACTCGAGAAAATGCTAACGACGACGATCAAGCTGCAACGATGGGGGAGTAAAAATTTTTACCTAGGGATGTTAGAATTTTTCATAACCTCATGAAGAATAGATACAAATAGGATGTGAATATATGGAAGAGTTACTAAAACAGCTTATTGCTGAAGTTCAAGAAATGAAGTCTAATATGGCAACTAAACAAGATTTTGCTGAAATAAAACAATCTATAACTCGAATCGAAAATGACCAAGGAAAGAAAATATCAGCACTGTTTGATGCACGGGAAGTTCAGTTTGATGTTAACGAGCGTATATGTGATAGTCTCAACCGGCTCGAAGGAAAACTAGACAGAATTTCACTTAAAGTTTCCTCTCATGAAACTTACTTTCGCGAGGCAAAATAATCAATATCTTTGGAGATGATTAAGTGGCTTTTAGTATGGATGATTTACAATATAACTATGATGAGATCCATTCTTGGGATAATCCAAAATTAAAAGGTCATCCAGATAGGGATTTGTTAAGCAGAACAGAAAAATATGAAGTCTTTACTTTCATTACTACCTTTTTACATTCTCAAAATAAATCGTTGAGTAAGCAAAACGGTCAAATCATTGAGAAATTAATTAAAACTGAAATGCCTTCTAATATTCATTCTCGCACCAAAGCAAATGAATGGCTTATCAAAAAACTTAATTCAAGATGACTAAGGAATTCTCGAACTAAAAATAGACAATCAAAAGCCAGGACCACTTAGGTACTGGCTTTCCCATTCCCATAGAAAGGAGTACTACATATGCGCAATCCAAATGGTTATGGCACCGTCTTCAAACTTTCAGGGAATCGGCGTAAGCCTTTCGTTGCACGTAAAACAGTTGGTTTCAATGATAAAGGCCATCCGATCTATGAGCCTATCGGCTATTATGCTGAACGCAAAGATGCAATGATGGCGCTCGCAGCCTATAACCTATCCCCTTATGATTTAGTAAGCCGCAAACTTACCTTTTCTGAGCTTTACGATCTGTTTGTAGAACAAAAATACACCGATAACGATAAAAAAATTAGCAACGGTTACGCTGCTGCCTATAAAGCCTGCAGTAACATTCATGACATCATATTTTCCGATCTGCGAACCGCTCAGTTACAAAAAGAAATCAATAATTGGGACAAAGGCTATGCTTCGAAAAAGAATATGCGTATTCTTTTTAATTTTCTTTATAAATTCGCCATGCAGAATGATATTGTTGATAAAAACTACGCTTCTTTTATTGAGCTAACCCTGCCTGACGAAGACACAGAGCAATTACATAAACCATTCACTACCGAAGAACTTGCTACCCTTTGGGAAAATGCGGCCGACCGATCTGCACAATATGTTTTGATTTATTGCTATAGCGGCCTACGTCCGACAGAACTAATCCGCATTAAGACAGTTGATGTGCATTTGGATGACCGTTATATGGTAGGCGGTATAAAAAATCGTACCAGCAAAAACAGAGCTATTCCTATTGCCGAAAAAATTTATCCATTCATTGCCGCAATGTATAACCCTGATAATGAATTTCTAGTTACCGATTTTGACGGCCCACTGAGCTATGACCGAATTAATTGGCGATATTGGAAACCACTCATGCAAAAATTAGATATGGACCACTTGCCGCATGATGGCCGTCATACATG
This sequence comes from Pelorhabdus rhamnosifermentans, assembly GCF_018835585.1. Classification (NCBI taxonomy): domain Bacteria; kingdom Bacillati; phylum Bacillota; class Negativicutes; order Selenomonadales; family Sporomusaceae; genus Pelorhabdus; species Pelorhabdus rhamnosifermentans. The sequence goes on along the minus strand of NZ_JAHGVE010000010.1, from coordinate 68,249 downwards.
TGCCACATTGTTAGATAATTGCGGTGCAAATAAAACTGTAATAAAAAAAATACTCGGTCATGCAGGGCTTGGCACAACCGAGAAAGTCTACACTCACAAAACAATTAAGCAGTTAATTGACACGATCAATCTAATATAATTTGTTACTATTACGTAACTAGTTTGTTACTAGCAACCTGATTTTTAGCTATTTTTAGCTGTTCTTATATACAAGAGAACCCGCGAAAGCATTGAGCTTCGCGGGTTCTGTGTTTGATAAATATTAACGCTTGGAAAACTGGGATGCTTTACGGGCCTTTTTGAGACCGTATTTGCGACGCTCTTTCTCGCGAGGATCGCGAGTAAGTAATCCAGCTTTTTTCAGAGCCGGACGAAATTCTAAGTCAACTTTTAAGAGTGCGCGGGCAATGCCGTGACGAACAGCTCCTGCTTGACCAGATACACCGCCCCCCTCCACTTTCGCAATTACATCGTATTTGCCTAAAGTATCGGTAACAGTTAAAGGCTGCTTTACAATTAATTCAAGCGTTTTCAAACCAAAGTATGCGTCTAGTTCGCGCTCGTTCACAAGAATGTTACCTTCTCCCGGAACCAGACGAACTCGGGCAACCGAGGTTTTTCTACGGCCTGTGCCATAGTAGCTTACTAGTGCCATATGATGTTCCTCCTTTCCGGTATTATCGAATACTTACTTCTAAAGTTTCAGGCTGTTGAGCTGCATGCGGATGCTCAGCGCCAGTATATACATGCAATTTACGATATATTGCACTACCTAACCGATTCTTTGGTAACATTCCTTTAATGGCATGTTCCAATACTTTAGCTGGTTGCGTTGCAAGCATATTTCCAGCAGTTGTAAAGGTTGTGCCCCCTACATACCCAGAATGACGGAAATAGGTTTTTTGCACTAATTTTTTACCTGTCAATACCACTTTTTCAGCATTCACAATAATGACATGGTCCCCTGTATCCACATGGGGTGTAAAGGTTGGTTTATGTTTTCCGCGTAACACTTTGGCTACTTCTGCGGCTAGACGTCCTAAAGTTTTACCTTCAGCGTCAACGATATACCATTTACGTGTAATATTGCCCTCATTGGCCATAAACGTCGTTTTCATGCTGTATCCCTCCTCACAAGGAAATTGCTGTGAAATTTTTGATTATCCTTGCTTTCCGGGGCTAAGGCTGGCAAAAATCTCATAGAATCATTTTACTGTTTTACGCTATCATTGTCAAGGTATAACCTTGAAAAAACGTTTTTATTCAGGATATTTAACTGATAATAGATATAATCCCTGAGCTGGCGCTGTCTTTCCAGCCTTACTGCGATCTTTGGCTGCCAAAATAGCTGCCATATCGCTAACTGTGATTTTATGCTTTCCAACATTCATCAGCGTACCCATGAGATTACGGACCATATGATAAAGAAAACCTGTGCCATGAAAAGTAAAGTCATAGCAAACTACAGCTCCACTGACACCAGGCAGAGGCATCTGAGCCGTCAAATCATCGCGTACACAATTGGCGCTTAAAATCGTTCGGACAGGATCTCTTGCTGTACTGCCTGCCGCTTTAAAAGATGAAAAATCATGTGTACCCACAATAATGGAAAGTGCCTGCTGCATGGCTTCAACATCCAGTTGTTTAGAAGTATGCCAGGCATAATGACGCCAAAAGGGATTGATGTTTTTACTTTGATATATCCGATAAAGATAGATTTTGCTTAGCGCCCATTTGCGAGCGTGAAACCATTCATTGGCATCCTCTGCCTGAAGGACAACAATGTCTTCAGGCAAAACAGAACGAGAAGCTGCCGCAATACAGTGAGCCGGAATGGTTCCTGTCGTTTGAAAGTGAACAACTTGTCCCTGGGCATGTACGCCTGTATCCGTTCGACCGGCACCACTCATACTTAATTTATGACCAAAAATTTTGGCCAGCCCATCTTCCAGTTTTTGCTGTATCGTATTAGGTGTATTCTTTTGCCGCTGGAAGCCATGGTAATTCGTACCATCATAAGCTACGATGAGTTTAATTATCCGCATCACGTGTACCTACCTTTAAAACAGCCGTAAATAAACAAGACTGCCGCAAAAAATGAGAATGACAGCCAACCCAATCCAATCACGACCCGTAAAAAATAGTTCTTTCATCCGTGTACGTCCCTCACCGCCGCGATAACACCGTGCTTCCATGGCTGTGGCAAGTTCATCAGCCCGCCGAAAAGCACTAATAAAGAGCGGGACTAACAAGGGCACAAGATTCTTCGCTCTGGCAATTAAACTCCCTGAACTAAACTCGGCACCACGCGCCATTTGGGCCTTCATGATACGCTCGGTTTCTTCCAGCAAGGTAGGAATAAACCGTAAAGCAATGGTCATCATCATGGCCAGTTCATGTGCTGGAATACCCAGCACCTTAAAAGGCCTTAAGAGCCGCTCAATGCCATCTGTTAAGGCAATGGGCGATGTCGTCAACGTCAGCAGTGAAGAAAAAAGGATGAGTAGTACCAGACGCAGCGACATAAAAATTCCCATCCGCATACCTTCCCAGGAAATTTGAATAGGCCCGAGTTGAAATAGCAGCGTGCCCGGTGTAAAGAACAGATGAATCCCCAGCGTCAGAACAATAATCACCCACAAGGGACGAACAGATTTAATGAGAATCTTCACAGGTACTTTTGATAAAAGGCAGCAAAAGACAGCAAACAAAGCGACTAAAGCATACGAAAACAGGCTTTCTGCCGTAAAAATACTGCTAATATAGAAGAGCGTCGCAATAAGCTTGGTACGGGGGTCGAGTTTATGCAGCCACGAATGACCAGGAAAATACTGTCCTAATGTAATATCACTGAGCATGATGCCCCTCCTTCACAGCCAGGGCCTGACAAATGTTTTGTACGGCATCATCAATACGTATAAGGGAGGAATCGACAGCAAGTCCCTTAGCTGCAAGCTGTGTCATGAGAGCCGTAATAGGTGGCACATCGACACCGGCTTGGTGAAGTTTGTGACGTTCCTTGCCAAAAACATGAGCAGGACTGCCATCAATGAGGATGTTTCCTTGATCCATAACAATAAGACGATTGGCCACTTGGGCAATTTCATCCATATTATGTGAAACTAAAATAATTGTAATCTTGGCTGACTCGTAATACTTGACAATTTCTTCAAAAATTTCCTTCCTGCCGCCTGGATCCAGTCCTGCTGAAGGTTCATCAAGAATTAAATAATCCGGTTTCAGCGCCATCACACCTGCAATAGATACCCGGCGCATTTGACCGCCGCTTAAAGCGAAAGGCGAACGCAATGCGAAAGTATCATAATCAAGATTAACAAAATCCATAGCATAATGAACTCTTTCTTCTACTTCACTCGCTGAAAGCCCCAGATTACGTGGGCCAAAAGCAATATCGGCTGCTACCGTTTCCTCAAACAACTGATGCTCGGGATACTGAAAAACCATGCCTACATGGTGCCGCGCTTCTCGCGCTGCTTTCGTCTTCGTTTTCAAGTCAATGCCATCTAATGTCACCGTTCCAATAGTAGGTTGTAAAAGGCCGTTCATATGCTGAATAAGAGTAGACTTTCCAGAGCCTGTATGACCAATAACTCCGACAAATTCACCTTTTTCAATGGTGAGATTGACTGTTTTTAAAGCGGATTGTTCATAAGGAGTACCAGGCATATAAGTGTAAGTAACATTCGTTAATTGGATAGACATAATGCCTCCGCCAATTCACTGCCACTAATAACTTGTGACGGAATAGAATAGTTCATTTGCCGAAGCTTTTCAGCCACTTGTGCTGCAATCGGCACATCAAGCCCCATATCTTTCAGAAGGTCAACTTGACTAAAAACCTCATGGGGATTACCGTCTAAGACAATTTTACCTTGCTTCATAACAATAACCCGCTCGGCTTGCATCGCTTCTTCCATAAAATGCGTAATATACACACATGTAATCTGTTGCTCTTCATGAAGTTTTTTGACTGTCTTCATGACTTCCTGCCGTCCGATCGGATCAAGCATGGCTGTGGGCTCATCAAGAACGATACAATTTGGCCGTATAGCAAGCACACCCGCAATAGCAATACGCTGTTTTTGTCCGCCTGAAAGTAAATGAGGCGCATGCAAGGCATAATTCGTCATATCGACTTTTGCCAAAGCCTCATCGACACGCTGGCGAATTTCAGTAGATGGAATACCCAAATTTTCCGGACCGAACGCCACATCCTCTTCAACAATGGCAGCCACAATTTGATTATCAGGATTTTGAAACACCATACCCACCTTTTGGCGAATATTCCAAATTTCAGCTGATTCAGCCGTCGAGACACCATCAATAAGACACTCGCCTGTTGTTGGCAGCAGCAAGCCATTGAGATGTTTGGCAAGCGTCGATTTTCCCGACCCGTTTGTACCAATGACGGCCACAAAAGTGCCCGCTCGAATCGACAGGTTAACATCATCTAATGCCTGAACATTTTGCTGATTGTGATCTTGGTAGACATGGCTTACATGCTTCATTTCAATAAATTCTCCCATATTTGAACCCTACCTTAAGGCCCCTAGCCTCACACAATAGTTTAATAAAAAACGCTAATATAATCTCTAATACACCCAGTAAGAAATCGTATTACTATAAGCGAAAGTCAAGTAGGACATTGAAGCGACCGCAATACGATGCCTGTACCATCTCAACTTTTCTGTCTATAGTTAAAAATAAAGGCGACCGTAACGGTCGCCTTGAGTCTTTTTTTACACCAATTCGAGTATTGCCATGGGAGCTGCGTCACCGCGACGAGGTCCAAGTTTATAGATCCGCGTATAACCGCCTTGGCGATCGGCATATTTAGGTGCAATTGTATCAAACAGTTTCGTTGTAACTTCTTCATCCATAATAAACGAGAGCACTTGACGACGCGCGTTCAAGTCGCCTCGCTTAGCTAAAGTAATCATTTTATCCGCTAAACTACTTGCTTCTTTGGCTTTTGCCTCAGTTGTCTCAATGCGCTCTTTCGCAAAGAAGGAAGTCAAGATACTGCGAAGTAGTGCTTTACGAGCACTGGAATCACGTCCTAACTTTCTATAGGCCATTTTCTTCCCCCCTTATTCCTCATTTTCAGCCAGGGAGAGTCCAAGCTCAATGAGCTTTTTCTTAACCTCTTCCATCGACTTTCGACCGAGATTTCGGACTTTCATCATATCATCTTCGGTTTTTTGAACTAATTCAGCAATGGTGTTAATCCCGGCCCGTTTCAGGCAATTATAAGAACGTACTGAAAGATCAAGATCTTCAATAGTCATTTCCATGGTCTTGGAACCAGTTTCTTCTGGAGGTTCACTAAAGGTTCCCTCCACACTGTCCTCATCCACAGGAGTTCCTGCCATGCTTTGAAAAAGCTTTAAGTGAGCTACCATAATTCCGGCAGCCTTACTTACTGCTTCTTCAGGACGCATACTCCCGTTCGTCCATACTTCTAATGTTAGTTTGTCATAATCAGTGACATTGCCAACACGAGTAGGAGTCACACTGTAATTGACTTTAGGGATCGGCGTGAAAATTGAGTCAACAGGAATAATTCCAATGACATGATCAGGGCGTTTATTTTTCTCAGCCCGAACATAACCACGACCACGCTCAACGTTCATTTCCATCACTAAAGAACCACCGTCATCTAATGTAGCCAAGTGCAACTCAGGATTCAGGATGTCAATATCGGGGTCAGAAAGAATATCGCCCGCTAAGACTTCTCCTGGGCCTTGAGCTTCGATCCGTAAAACTTTCGGCTCGTCCGTATACATTTTCAGGCATAGCTCTTTTAGGTTTAAAATAATATCAGTCACATCATCCCGAACTCCGGGAATAGTAGAAAATTCATGAAGCACACCATTGATTTTCACCGAGGTGACAGCAGCTCCGGAAAGAGATGATAGGAGTACACGACGTAAGCTATTGCCCATCGTGATACCATAACCTCGTTCAAGGGGCTCCCATACAAATTTTCCATAGCGACCATCTTCACTGATTTCTACGATATCGATCTTCGGTTTTTCGATTTCGATCATCCGAAAAGACCCTCCTCCTTGCGCACTTTGTTTAAGTTACACCATCTCCACTAACGAGGACAGATTATCTAGAGTACAACTCAACAATTAAATGCTCTTGGATCGGAATGTCAATTTCTTCCCGCGTGGGATAGCGTGTAACAGTACCGCTCATTGCAGCCGCATTGACTTCCAGCCATGCCGGAACAGTTTTTGTTGGCAAAGCTTCACCAATTTCTTTCACTAGTGGAGATTCTTTGCTTGCTTCGTGAATTGCTACAACATCCCCTGCTTTCACAAGAAAAGAAGGAATGTCTACACGATGACCATTGACAGTAAAATGTCCATGGCGTACAAGTTGTCTAGCCTGAACACGACCACTGGCCATACCCAGACGAAGAACGACATTATCTAAACGTCTTTCAAGCAAAACAAGTAAATTTTCCCCTGTATTACCTTGTTGACGTTCAGCTTTTTCAAAATAGGAACGGAATTGACGTTCAAGCAAACCGTAAATACGGCGTGTTTTCTGTTTTTCTCTGAGCTGAATACCATACTCAGAAACTTTTTTACGACCTTGATTTTGTCCGTGCTGTCCGGGAGCATAACTATGTTTACTAAAGCCGCATTTATCGCTATAGCAACGATCGCCCTTTAAGTATAACTTTTCTCCCTCACGGCGGCACAATCTACAAACAGGTCCTGTATATCTTGCCATTTAATTGATACACCTCCCGAATTTGATTAAACTCTTCTACGTTTAGGCGGACGGCAGCCGTTATGCGGAATTGGGGTAACGTCTTTGATGGCGGAAACCTCAATACCTGCAGCTTGAAGCGAACGAATGGCTGCTTCACGACCTGATCCAGGGCCTTTTACAAAAACTTCAACATGTTTTAGTCCATGTTCCATTGCTGCTTTTGCAGCAGTTTCAGCAGCCATTTGCGCTGCAAATGGCGTACTTTTTCTAGAACCGCGAAAACCGAGTCCGCCAGCACTCGCCCAAGAAAGAGCGTTGCCTTTAGTATCAGTAATCGTAACAATTGTATTGTTAAAAGTCGACCGGATATGGGCAATACCATATTCGATATTTTTACGTTCTTTTCTTTTTGTTCTGACTACTTTCTTTGCAACCAAGGTTATCCCTCCTTTACTTTACAGCTTTCTTTTTCATGCCTACTGCGCGTTTCGGACCTTTACGAGTTCTTGCATTCGTCTTCGTCTTCTGACCGCGAACAGGTAAGCCCATGCGATGACGTTTTCCACGATAAGAACCAATTTCAATGAGACGCTTAATGTTTAAGGACTCTTCACGACGAAGGTCACCTTCTACTTTGTAACCGTCAATGGCTTCTCTAATCTTGGAAACTTCTTCTTCAGTCAAATCACGAACTCTTGTATCAGGATTGATTGCAGTCGCTGCTAAAATTCCCTTGGAACTTGTAAGACCAACACCATAAATATAAGTCAGCGCGATTTCTACTCGCTTATCGCGTGGTAAGTCTACCCCAGCAATACGTGCCATTCATCTGCACCTCCTATCCTTGTTTTTGTTTATGTTTAGGGTTTTCGCAAATTACCATAACATGGCCTTTACGTTTAATTATTTTGCATTTATCGCAAATTTTCTTAATAGAGGGTCTAACTTTCACTATGGTAACCTCCTTCATCATGTGGCTACATGGTATATCGCTGAAAGTTAATTTCGCGTCTTATTTAAAGCGATAGGTAATGCGTCCTCGTTTTAAATCATAAGGCGTAATTTCAACCGTTACTTTATCCCCTGGCAAAATACGAATAAAATTCATTCTAATTTTCCCTGAGACGTGTGCTAATACAACGTGACCATTTTCAAGTTCTACTTGGAACATGGCATTTGGCAATGCCTCAATGACTTTGCCTTCTACTTCAATAACATCTTGCTTGGACACGAGATTTCCCTCCTCGTCCGTTTTACAGTTTATCTGGCAATGATTTTTGCGAGGGTGGCACGGATAGTTAAATCACTAATCTTTCCACATTCCGCTTCACCTTCAACAACCGCATGAAGTATTTGCAAGTGTCGGGAATTTTTTACCTTTGGATGGTCCAAGGTCCTTTTTCTGCCGTCAGCAAGAAGCCACTTATTGTCCTTACTTATTCCGACGACACAATAAACATGACCTTGATCCCGCCCAACCTTGGAAACGACGATTTGACCAATTACGGAAGTATCACTTTTCAACTGTCATCCCTCCAATAACAGGGTCAAATCTTCGGTGTTTACCTCATACCTGCCGAGATTAATCATGGAATCAGGAATACTAACTGTCAGTATTTGAGGCACTTCGTACATATTCCTGCCATAGCCATGACCTTCTGTATATTCTTGTATTGCATGGAAGTGACCACTAAGATGAATACTCCCATTATCTCCATTTTTTAACTTTTTTAGTCCTGGCATAGTCTGTACTACTTCTTTATTCACAGAGAAGCAAGACATTCCAGGAAAACTCAAAATATATTTTTCGGCAATTCTATCCAGTTCGAGGGGAGTCATATTAACCACAGCGGATTTCATTTCCCGCTCTGACTTAATAATCATCATGCACGCTCGACCTTTAAGCTTTTCACAACGCCTTCATATACTTTATCAATAGGCTGACGCCCGTCAATTTCCGTATATAGCCCTTGTTGCTCATAATAAGCAATAAGGGGCTGAGTCTGCGCATCATAAACAGATAAACGATTCACAACGGTTGCTTCACTATCATCGGCTCGCTGATAAAGCTGACCGCCGCAAGCGTCGCAATTTTCGCCTTTTGTGGATGGGTTAAATTCCACATGAAAAGCTCTTCCGCATGATTTACAGATTCTCCGGCCTGTTACGCGTGAGACAAGATCGCCATGAGGAACATTGATATTCACTACTCGCGTAAGGTTAATGCCGAGTGCTAGTAAGGTTTTACCTAAAGCTTCCGCCTGTTCAAGTGTACGGGGAAACCCATCAAGAATAAAGCCTTTCTTACAATCAGCTTTCGCCAAACGTTCTTTGACAATCCCAATTGTTACACTGTCCGGTACAAGCTTGCCAGCATCCATAAATTCTTTCGCCTGCTTGCCAAGGGGCGTGCCTTCTTTTACGGCCTGACGAAACATATCGCCAGTAGAAATATGGGGAATTTTAAATTCCTCTACAAGCTTGGCTGCTTGTGTGCCTTTGCCTGCTCCAGGCGGTCCCATTAACAAGATATACATATTAAACGTCCCCCCTACTTCATGAAGCCTTGATAGTGCCGCGCGAGTACGAGCGACTCAATTTGCTTCATCGTGTCAAGAGCAACACCGACAACGATGAGTAGGGCTGTGCCGCCAAAATATACTCCTTGAATATTGGTCGCTGCCGCAACAAAGTTTGGCAAAATAGCAATCAATGCGAGGAAAACTGCACCGGCAAGAGTAATTCGGGTCATCACGCGGTCTAAATAGTCAGCGGTTGGTTTCCCCGGACGAAGTCCTGGAATAAATCCACCGTATTTTTTCATATTATCTGCCATATCCGATATATTCATAGTAACCGCAGTATAGAAATACGTAAAAAAGAGAATAAGCAGCGCATACAAAGATGTTTGTAGCGGCGTACCCCACGCAAACCACCCTGCCAGAGTTTTTACCCAGGGAATGTCAATAAACTGGGCAATAGTTACTGGGAACATGAGCACGGATGACGCAAATATTATTGGAATTACACCCGCCTGATTTACTTTAAGCGGAATGTGAGTAGAGTGACCACCATACATCTTACGGCCAACAACCCGTTTCGCATACTGCACGGGGATCTTGCGCTGACCCTGCTGAATGGCAATAACAAAAACAATCATTGCAACTGCAATTATGAGAAAGAACAATACATTAAACCAACTAATACTGCCTGCAGTTAAATACTGATAAATAACATGTAATCCATCAGGAAGTCTGGAAACAATACCTGCAAAGATAATAAGTGAAATACCATTACCAATGCCTTTTTCGGTGATTTGCTCACCAAGCCACATCAAAAATGTCGTACCTGCTGTCAGTGTTAAGGCAATCAGGAAAATGGAACCTATGCTTGGATTGATAATGGCCTGTTTAAGACCAAATGCCATCCCAATGGCCTGAATAAACCCAAGAACGACTGTACCATAGCGGGTGATTTGGGTAATCTTTTTCCGCCCTTCCATGCCTTCCTTGCCCCATTGTTCAAATTTCGGCACAACGACAGTCAGTAACTGCATAATGATGGAAGCATTAATATAAGGAGTAATGCTCATCGCAAAAATAGAGAATTTACTTAAAGCACCACCAGAAAACAAATCCAACAAACCGAACAAGTTGCCTGAGGTAAAAAGTTGCTCAATAACGGAGGCATTCACACCCGGAACAGGAATATGTGCGCCCGCCCGAAATACTAAGAACATAGCCAAAGTAAATACAATTTTCTGTCTGAGCTCTGTGATCTTTAGGATATTGGATAAAGCTCCAAGCACCTAGATCACCTCTACTTTGCCGCCAGCGGCTTCGATCTTGGCAATTGCTGTCTTGGTAAAGCCATTGGCTTTTACAGTAAGAGCCTTAGAAAGTTCGCCGTTGCCGAGAATGCGCACCCCGTCATAGACGTTTTTTAGAACGCCAGTTTCTACTAAAACAACTGGATCAATGACTGTGTCCGCATCAAAACGGTCCAGGGTTGATACATTCACTTCAGCAAATTTTAAAGCATGAATATTTTTAAAGCCCCGTTTTGGGAGTCTTAAATACAAAGGTTTCTGACCACCTTCAAAGCCAGGACGAGTACCGCCGCCGCTCCGAGAGTTTTGGCCTTTATGACCTTTCCCGCTGGTTTTACCAAGACCGCTGCCGAGTCCACGCCCAACACGGGTACGACTTTTCTTTGATCCTGGTGCAGGAGATAATTCATGTAATTTCATCAGTAACACCTCCTTAAAACTAGTCTTGTGATTCTTCTACCGTTACAAGATGCTCCACTTTATGAATCATGCCTTTAATGGCCGGAGAATCTTCTTGAATAACGGACTGATGCATTTTTGTCAGTCCCAAAGCTTTAACAGTAGCTCTTTGGTCCACAGGTCTGCCGATAAGGCTTCGGGAAAGAGTAATTTTCAGCTTAGCCACTTTTTTATTCCTCCTTAACCCAAAAGTTCCTGAACGGTTTTTCCACGAAGTTCAGCTACTTTCTCAGCACGCTTTAATTGTTCCAAGCCGCTAAGAGTTGCACGAACCATATTATTAGCATTTGAAGAACCGAGCGATTTTGTCAAGATGTCACGAATACCGGCAAGTTCAAGAACGGCACGGACAGGACCTCCTGCAATAACTCCAGTACCTTCAGAAGCCGGTTTCATTAAAACTCTACCTGCACCAAATTCGCCAATAATTTCATGAGGAATGGTGGTTTTTACAATTGGAACTTCGATAAGATTCTTCTTGGCATCTTCAATTCCTTTACGAATGGCTTCAGGCACTTCGCCGGCTTTACCAAGACCCATACCAACATGACCGTTTTCGTCTCCAACAACAACTAATGCACTAAATGAAAAACGACGACCGCCTTTTACTACTTTGGCAACACGGTTAATAAAAACGACTTTTTCTTTTAAGTCAAGACTGGCGTATTCTATTCTGGCCACTTGTATCCCTCCTTTTCTTAGAACTGAAGCCCTGCTTCACGAGCACCTTCAGCAACAGCTGCAATCCGACCATGATAAATATAACCGCCACGGTCAAACACAACTTTCTCAATACCCTTTGCTAGTGCACGTTTCGCTACTTCTTTACCGATCAATTTAGCTGCTTCAATATTTCCGCCCTTTTCGATAGTCGCACGCAATTCTTTATCAAGTGTACTAGCCGAAACGAGAGTCATACTTGTTTCATCATTGATGATCTGAGCATAAATATTATTTAAACTGCGGAAAACATTTAGGCGCGGTCTTTCAGCCGTACCAACAACATCTTTACGCATTCTGTAATGACGCTTTAAACGGGCATCATTTTTCTTGTGTTTACGAAGCAAGGTAGTCACTCCTTTCTGTATCGCAATTACTTCTTACCTTTACCGCCGGCTTTACCAATCTTACGGCGGATATGTTCACCTTCGTACTTAATGCCTTTACCTTTATAAGGTTCAGGTTCACGGAAAGAACGAATATTAGCAGCAATAGCGCCAACCGTTTCCTTATTAATACCTGAAACAATAATCTTATTCGGAGCAGGAACATCAAGCGTAATACCTGCGGGGGGCTCAACGACAACAGGATGAGAAAAACCTAATGTAAGATTTAAATTTTTTCCTGCTTTTGCTGCTCTATAACCCACACCGGCAATTTCTAAAGTCTTTTTATATCCTTCAGTAACACCTATGACCATATTTGAAATCAAAGTCCGTGTCAAACCATGTAAGGATCTGTGTTGCTTATTTTCACTGGGACGCTCTACAACGATGGTGTTATCTTCCATTTTGATAATCATATCAGGATGGAGAGTACGGGTAAGTTCGCCTTTCGGCCCTTTAACCGTCACCACATTGTCTTCCATCTTCACGGTTACACCGCTGGGAATGGCAATAGGCATGCGACCAATTCTAGACATATTTGCACCTCCTAGTCAAAAAAATGATTACCAGACATAAGCGATAACTTCGCCGCCAAGTTTTTCTTTCCGGGCTTGTTTATCCGTCATAATCCCTTTGGATGTTGAAATAACGGCAATACCCAAACCACCTAATACACGAGGCAGATGGTCATTTTTTGCATATACACGCATACCGGGTTTGGAAATACGTTTAATACCGTTAATTACCTTTTCCCGGTTAGGACCATATTTTAAGCTGACACGCAAAATTCCTTGTTTACTATCAGTAATCATTTCAACTTCTTTAATAAAGCCTTCGGATTTCAAAATTTGCGCGATAGACTGTTTAATATTTGAAGCCGGAATTTCAACCTTTTCATGATAAACCGAGTTAGCATTGCGGATACGGGTTAATAAATCGGCAATAGGGTCGGTCATAACCATTTCACATTACCTCCTTTCGTAACTATTTACCAGCTAGCCTTGGTGACTCCAGGAATGGCACCTTTATAGCTTAATTCTCTGAAGCAGATACGGCACATTTCAAATTTGCGGATATAGCCGTGGGGCCGGCCACAAATTTTGCATCTATTGTATTTCCGAACACTGAATTTCGGCTCACGCTTCCATTTTTCAATCAATGCCTTTTTGGCCACGAGTGACCCTCCTTCTTTTGTTATGCGCTAAATGGCATACCCATCAGTTTCAAGAGCTCGCGAGCTTCCTCGTCGGTTTTGGCAGTTGTCACAATGATGATATCCATTCCGCGAATTTTATCGATTTTATCATACTCGATTTCCGGGAAAATCAGTTGTTCCTTGACGCCCAGCGTATAGTTGCCACGGCCATCAAAAGCACGAGGACTGATTCCGCGGAAGTCACGTACACGAGGAAGTGAAACATTAATCAGTTTATCTAAAAACTCATACATTCTACTTCCACGAAGCGTAACTTTCGTTCCAATCGGCATACCTTGACGAATCTTAAATGCAGCAATAGACTTTTTCGCCTTAGTAATGACGGGTTTCTGACCAGTAATTTGTGCAAGATCACCCACAGCATTATCTAATACTTTCGGATTAGCTACAGCTTCACCAACACCCATGTTAATAACAACTTTGTCAACAACCGGAATTTCCATTACGTTTTTATAACCAAATTTCTTTACTAATTCTTGCGTAACTTCATTTACATACTTATCTTTCAGGCGGGTCATGTGTCGTACCTCCTTTCCGCGTTATTTATCTTGATCAATAATTTCATTGCACTTCTTGCAAGTCCGGGCAAGTACGCCATTTGCAAGAGCCGTCTTTTTAATACGAGTAGGTTCTTTACATGATGGACAAACGAGCATTACTTTTGCGGAATGAAAAGCGGCTTCTTTTACTACGATACCGCCTTGAGGCATTTTCGCACTTGGTTTGGTGTGGCGTTTTACTTTATTGACGCCTTCCACAACAATTTTGCCTTTTTTCGGCAGTGCTTGAATGACTTTTCCTTCTTTACCTTTATCTTTACCAGACAATACTTTTACTGTATCGCCCTTTTTTACATGCATTTTAACGGTCTCGGACAAAGCAGGACACCTCCTATACTAGTACTAGATTACTTCTGGTGCCAGGGAGATGATTTTCATGAAATCTTTATCACGAAGCTCTCTGGCTACTGGTCCGAAGATACGCGTGCCTCTTGGGCTCTTATCATCTTTAATGAGCACAGCGGCATTTTCATCAAAACGGATATAAGAACCATCTGGACGACGCAGACCTTTTCTGGTACGAACGACAACAGCCTTCACGACCTCGCCTTTCTTTGCCGTTCCGCCTGGCGACGAGTCTTTTACAGCAGCGACGATAACATCACCAATGTTGGCATATTTACGATAAGAACCGCCTAAAACGCGGATACACATAATTTGTTTCGCGCCCGTGTTGTCAGCTACATTTAACATACTCTGTTGTTGGATCATCGTTATCCCTCCTTATCCACGATTTACCGATTATTTAAGATTATTTCGCTTTTTCCAGAATCTCAACGACTCTCCAACGTTTATCTTTAGATAATGGGCGGGTTTCCATGATTTTTACTGTATCGCCAATATGGCTCTCATTATTTTCATCATGGGCTTTAAACCGAGTTGTTTGTTTTACGGATTTTTTGTAAAGCGGATGCTGTACAAGACGCTCAACTGTTACAACAACAGTTTTTTCCATCTTATCGCTCACGACTTTACCAATTCTTACTTTACGGTCACTGCGTTTATCTAACACATTATTTTCATCCAACACGTGTTATAATCCCCTTTCCTTAAATATCTTTATCTGATGGCCAACGTTTTCGGGGCCTAACTAAGCTAGGATTACGCTTGCGATGCGTTTAATTCGCGTTCACGTTGGATTGTTTTTATGCGGGCGATCGTCTTTTTGATCTCACGAATACGAACTGGGTTTTCTAGTTGTCCAGTTGCATGTTGAAATCTAAGGTTAAAAAGCTCGTCTTTTAGCCCAGCTAATTTCTGTTCCAATTCAGTTGCGCTGAATTCGCGGATGTCTTTAACCTTCATTATTCGTCACCACCCACTTCTTGTTCCGGGGCCACTGTATCTTCACGTTTAACAAATTTTGTCTTGATCGGCAATTTATGTGCTGCAAGCCGCATTGCTTCACGTGCAATTTCTTCAGACACGCCAGCCATTTCAAACATGACGCGACCTGGTTTTACAACAGCTACCCAATATTCCGGCGATCCTTTGCCGCTACCCATACGAGTTTCAGCTGGTTTGGCCGTAACTGGTTTATCCGGAAATATTTTAATCCAAACTTTACCGCCACGATTGATATAACGAGTCATTGCAATACGGGCAGCTTCAATTTGACGATTTGTAATCCAAGACGGTTCAAGTGCAACAAGACCGAACTCGCCATGGCTTACTGTGTTACCACGCATAGCGCGGCCTTTCATCCGTCCGCGAAACTGCTTACGATGTTTTACTCTTTTCGGGATTAGCATTAATTTTCGCTCCCTTCTTGAGCAACAGGGGCTACTTTTTTCGCTTCAGGCAAAATCTCGCCTTTATAGATCCAGACCTTAACGCCAATACGACCATAGGTAGTATGAGCTTCGGCAGTTCCATAGTCGATATCAGCACGAAGTGTATGAAGTGGAATACTCCCTTCACGGGTACTTTCGCTGCGAGCAATTTCTGCTCCGCCCAAGCGACCACCACACATGATTTTAATGCCTTTGGCACCCATTCTCATTGTCCGGCCGATGGATTGTTTCATAGCCCGTCTGAAAGCAATACGTCTTTCCAACTGGGAAGCGATGTTTTCAGCAACTAAAGTAGCACTCAGTTCAGCATGCTTAATTTCAGCAATGTTGACATCAATCGATTTGCCTGTTAAAGCTTTTAAGTTTTTGCGGAGCTCTTCAATGCCGCTGCCGCCACGACCAATAACCATACCTGGTTTGGCTGTATGAATCGTTACTTTCGTCCGATTGGCTGCCCGCTCAGTTTCGATTTGGGAAACAC
The DNA here is from genome assembly GCF_018835585.1 of Pelorhabdus rhamnosifermentans. Lineage (NCBI taxonomy): Bacteria > Bacillati > Bacillota > Negativicutes > Selenomonadales > Sporomusaceae > Pelorhabdus > Pelorhabdus rhamnosifermentans. The sequence continues at coordinate 52,055 of NZ_JAHGVE010000010.1, read as the reverse complement.
CGGATGCATAAAGTTTCTGTTTAATAAATTTACGAATTTTTAAATCTTCATGGAGATTAGTAGCATAGTCTTTGTTGGCATACCATTTCGCATCCCACGTTTTGATGACACCAAGGCGAAGACCATGCGGATTAACTTTTTGACCCACTTTTATTCCCTCCCTCGCCTGTTATCTTTCTTTGACTACGATGCTCACGTGACTAGTGTGTTTCAAAATTTTAAACGCCTGTCCACGAGAACGCGGATGGATCCGCTTCAAAGTCGGGCCTTGATCAACATAGGCCTCTGAAATATAAAGATTATCAGCATTCATATCACAATTATGTTCTGCATTTGCAACTGCTGATTTGAGTACTTTTTCTAAAACTTCCGATCCAACTTTCGGCACATGCTTTAAAATTGCGAAGGCTTCGCCTACATTCTTACCGCGAATTAAATTCATTACGATGCGAATTTTGCGAGGAGCAATTCGGATGTGCTTTGCCAGTGCTTTGGCTTCCATAGTTTAACCCCCTCTCGCTCTTTACTTCAAGCCTGATGTTTTTTCGCTGCCGGCATGGCCCTTAAACGTACGGGTTGGTGCGAATTCACCAAGTTTATGACCTACCATATCTTCCGTTACGTAGACTGGCACATGTTTACGTCCATCATGAACGGCAATGGTATGCCCCACGAAAGCCGGGAGAATAGTTGAACTGCGTGACCACGTTTTAACAACTTTCTTTTCGTTGTTTTCATTCATGACGCTGATCTTTTTCATCAAGCTTTCTTGAACGAAAGGTCCTTTTTTTATCGATCTGGACACCGCTTTGGCCTCCCTTCTCTACTGTCTATTTCGTACGTCTCTTCACAATCAAGCGATCAGACGCCTTTTTAACACGTGTTCTAGCACCATAAGCATCTTTACCCCAAGGAGTAACTGGATGTTTACGACCAACAGGCGAACGTCCTTCACCACCACCATGTGGATGGTCACAAGGATTCATGGCTACACCGCGGTTAGCCGGACGAATGCCAAGCCAGCGTGAACGGCCAGCTTTACCACTTGTAATGTTCTCATGTTCCAAATGGCCAACTTGGCCAATGGTTGCACGGCAATTCACATGAACTTTGCGGATTTCACCAGAAGGTAAACGAAGCATGGCATAGTCGCCTTCTTTGGCCATAAGCTGTGCTACAGAGCCAGCACTACGAACAAGTTGTGCACCTTTACCAATTTTAAGTTCCACATTATGCACGGAAGTACCAACAGGAATATTTTTTAGTGGCAAGCAATTGCCTATTTTAATATCGGACTCTGGGCCACTTGTAATAATATCACCCATTTTTAAGCCGTTTGGTGCAATAATATAACGTTTTTCACCGTCTGCATAATTTAAAAGAGCAATACGGGAAGAACGGTTTGGATCATATTCTATCGTAGCCACTTTGGCTGGAATATTGTCTTTCGTACGTTTGAAGTCGATCAATCGGTACAATCTTTTGTGTCCACCGCCTTGATGACGAACAGTAAGACGTCCTTGATTGTTACGACCAGCATGTTGAGCAAGCCGTTCAAGTAATGACCGTTCTGGCTTATCTGTTGTAATCTCAGAAAAATCAGCAACTGTCATAAATCTTCTGGCTGGAGTATAAGGTCTAAAACTTTTAACTGACATAAGTGTCCCTCCTTTACATCAAATTGTTACTTACAGAACACCTTCGAAGAATGGAATGGTTTCGCCTGGTGCCAAAGTAATAATCGCTTTTTTATAATCAGCGCGTTTTCCTTGGGTTTTGCCCATGCGTTTCACTTTACCAAGTACACGAACCGTATTCACTTTAAGAACTCTTACTTTAAATATTTCTTCAACCGCCTGGCGGATTTCAACTTTGTTTGCTGTCAGTCTGACAACAAAAGTAAATTTGTTATCCTGCATCAAGCTCGTCGTTTTTTCCGTAATTAACGGGCGAACGATAATATCACGTGCGTTGGACATTATGCGAGCACCTCCTCAATCTTGGCGACTGCACTTTTCGTGACAAACACCTTATCATGATATAAGAGGTCAACTACGTTAAGGCCCATCGATGTAATCGTTTTAACTCCTGGAATGTTGCGTGAAGACTTTTCGACATTGTCATTCTGGTCAGCCGTAATAATCAGGGATTTTTTCTCTGATTTTAGGTTTTTCAGCATAGCAACTGCGTTTTGAGTCTTTGGTTCAGCAAATTCAATTTCTTCGAGAACAGTAAGTTCCCCATCTTGCAGTTTGGCTGTAAGAGCACCTTTAATTGCAAGACGACGTGCTTTTTTCGGCATCGAAAAAGCATAGCTTCTCGGATGGGGGCCAAAAACCGTACCGCCGCCAACCCAAATCGGTGAGCGCGTACTTCCTGAACGAGCCCGGCCAGTTCCCTTTTGCTTCCAAGGTTTTCTGCCGCCACCACGTACAAATCCTCTTGTTTTCGTTGAAGCATTGCCTTGACGTTGGTTTGCTTGCTGCATCATCACGGCTTGGTGAAGAACAGCGTCAAGAACTTCTACGTTAAATACATTATCATTTAATTCTAACTCACCGGTCTGTTCGCCGGCGATATTATATACTGCTACTTTCGGCATGTAGTTCATCCTCCTTTCTTACAACTGGCAGTTATTTTAACGGTTTCACTGTATTGCGAATGACAACGAAACTGCCTTTAGGACCTGGAATTGCACCTTTAATGAGAATCAAATTACGTGCATCATCAACGCGTTGAACAGTCAAACGCTGAATAGTCACTTGTTGACCGCCCATATGACCTGGCAGCTTTTTACCTTTAAATACATGACCGCCGCCGCCACTTGTCATTGGACCTGTTGAACCAGGTTCACGATGAGACTTGGAACCATGACCCATGGGTCCACGACTGAAATTATGACGCTTAATTGTACCAGCAAAGCCTTTACCTTTGGCTGTGCCTGTTACATCAATGACTTCACCTTCGGCAAAAGTATCCACACCAATTGTTTGGCCTACTGAATATTCCGAAGGACCTGCTAAACGCATTTCACGAATGAACTTAACGGGTTTTACACCGGCTTTATCAAAGTGACCTTTCATGGGCTGCGTCACATGTTTATCTTTAGCAGCGCCAAAACCTAGCTGCACTGCATTATAGCCATCGTTTTCAATTGTTCTATTTTGAAGTACAACGGTATTTCCTGCTTCCACAACTGTAACAGGAACGACTTTACCTTCTGCAGTAAAGATTTGCGTCATACCAAGCTTCTTACCTAAAATTGCTTTAGCCATCCCTAACACCTCCTCCTACAGCTTGATTTCAATGTCCACACCGGCTGGAAGATCCAAACGCATTAACGCGTCAACAGTTTTCGCTGTTGGTTCCAGTATGTCAATAAGACGTTTGTGCGTGCGCATTTCGAATTGCTCACGAGAATCCTTATTAACATGAGGTGAACGTAAAATCGTGAAAATATTTTTTTCTGTCGGAAGAGGAATAGGACCTGATACAAGTGCTCCACTTCTCTTTGCAGTATCGACAATTTTGACTGCACTTTGATCTAATGCCTTGTGATCATATGCTTTTAAGCGAATTCGAATCTTTTGCTGTTTCGCCATTTTTTATTGCCTCCTTATCGCCCAGTTTCATTGAACGGACAGTTCTCAGTGGAAATTCCCCTGTTTCCAGCAACCTTCCACCTCATCGCCTTGATCCCAAGAGGTCTAACAATAAGGGTGCCCCAGCACCCTTATTTGCCTCGGTTGTAATTTCCTTATGCATTAATTGCTGAAACAACGCCGGCGCCTACAGTACGGCCACCTTCACGAATTGCAAAACGAAGTCCTTCTTCCATTGCAATCGGTGTAATAAGCTCAATATCCATGCGAATATTGTCGCCAGGCATTACCATTTCTACGCCTTCTGGAAGCGTCGTCACACCCGTTACGTCTGTTGTACGGAAGTAGAACTGCGGACGATAGCCATTAAAGAACGGCGTATGACGGCCTCCTTCTTCTTTCGTCAGTACATAAACTTGTGCCGAAAATTTCGTGTGAGGTTTAATTGAAGCTGGTTTTGCAAGTACTTGACCACGTTCAATTTCTTTTCTTTCAACACCACGCAGCAGTACGCCAATGTTGTCTCCTGCTACAGCGCTGTCTAACAGTTTTCTGAACATTTCAAGACCTGTTACAACCGTTGCTTTTGGTTTTTCTGTCATTCCGACGATTTCAATAGTATCACTTACTTTGATTTCGCCTCTTTCTACACGACCTGTAGCAACTGTGCCACGACCGGTAATTGTGAAGACATCTTCTACTGGCATCAAGAACGGTTTGTCCGTGTCGCGCGTAGGTGTTGGAATGTATTCATCAACAGCATCCATTAATTCATGTATCTTACCGCACCATTCGCATTCGCGTTTACCGCAGCCACATTCAAGTGCTTTAACAGCGGATCCTGTAATAATTGGAATATCATCACCAGGGAATTCATAGCTTGATAACAATTCACGTACTTCCATTTCTACCAATTCAATCAGTTCAGGATCATCAACAAGGTCCATCTTGTTTAAGAATACGACCATTGCTGGTACGCCAACCTGACGGGACAGCAGAATGTGTTCACGAGTCTGAGGCATTGGGCCGTCAGCAGCGCTACAAACAAGGATAGCACCATCCATCTGTGCAGCACCTGTGATCATGTTTTTTACATAGTCAGCATGGCCTGGGCAGTCAACATGGGCATAGTGACGTTTCTCTGTTTCATATTCCACATGTGCCGTATTAATCGTAATTCCACGTTCTCTTTCTTCTGGAGCCTTATCAATCATGTCATACGCCATGAATTCTGCACCGCCTGCTTTTGCCAGTGTCATGGTAATTGCAGCCGTTAAAGAAGTCTTGCCATGATCGACGTGACCGATGGTGCCAATATTAACATGGGGTTTGTTTCTTTCAAACTTTTTCTTAGCCATTGTTATTTTTGCCTCCTAATATCTTTAATTTGTAAGTCTAGTGAATTTATTCATATTTGAGCAACTCAATGCTTAAGCATGACCCTTGACTTTGGTAACAATTGCCTCAGCAATATTCTTTGGAACATCTTCATAATGGTCAAATTCCATGGAATAATTGCCGCGACCCTGTGTTCTAGACCGAAGGTCTGTTGCATAACCAAACATTTCAGCAAGTGGGACAAAGGCTCGAATGTCTTGAGCACCATTACGTGACTCCATACCTTCAATTCGTCCACGGCGAGAGTTCAAATCGCCAATAACATCACCCATGTAGTCTTCAGGAACAACAACTTCAACCTTCATGTACGGTTCAAGAATGGTTGGGCTGGCTTTTGCAGCACCTGCTTTAAAGCCCATGGAACCAGCAATCTTAAATGCCATTTCTGAAGAGTCAACATCATGATAAGAACCATCATAGACAATGACTTTAACGTCAACCATGGGATATCCGGCTACAACACCATTTTGCATGGCCTCTTTAACACCGGCTTCAATTGGAGAAATATATTCACGTGGAATGGCCCCGCCAACGACTTTATTTTCAAAGCTGAAGCCAGTTCCTGGTTCTTGTGGAACCAATTCTAACCAGCAATGACCATATTGACCACGGCCACCAGATTGACGAACAAATTTACCTTCTGCCTTGACTTGCTTACGAATCGTTTCGCGGTAAGCAACCTGCGGTTTACCAACAGTACAATCTACTTTGAATTCACGCAGCATCCGGTCAACGATGATGTCTAAATGAAGCTCACCCATACCAGAAATAATTGTTTGACCTGTTTCCTGGTCAGTACGCATTCTGAAGGTTGGATCTTCCTCAGCCAGACGAGCGAGAGCAACGCCCATTTTTTCTTGGTCAGCCTTTGTTTTCGGTTCAACAGCTACTGAAATAACTGGTTCAGGGAAAACCATGGATTCCAAAATAATGGGGTGCTTTTCATCACAAAGCGTATCCCCTGTCGTCGTATCTTTCAAGCCAACAGCAGCAGCAATATCGCCTGTATAGACAATTTCAATTTCCTCACGATGATTGGCATGCATTTGCAAAATACGGCCAATACGTTCTCTTTTACCCTTCGTCGAGTTAAAGACATAAGAGCCTGATGCAAGCTGACCGGAATAAACGCGGAAGAAAGCGAGCTTACCAACATAAGGATCAGCCATAATCTTAAAGGCCAATGCCGAAAACGGTTTGCTATCATCAGAAGGACGTTCGTCCTCTTCGTTTGTATCAGGGTTTACACCTTTAATTGCCGGTACGTCAATTGGAGCTGGCATAAAATCAACCACTGCATCCAAGAGCGGCTGCACACCCTTGTTCTTATAGGAAGAACCACAGAGAACAGGAGTCATTTTACAAGCAATCGTTGCTTTACGGATGGTGCTTTTGATTTCATCTACCGTAAGTTCTTCGCCCTCAAGGTATTTCATCATTAACTCATCGTCATTTTCAGCAACAATGTCCAATAAATTCTGGCGGTATTTATCAGCCAATTCCTTCATGTCAGCAGGAATTTCTTCTGAATCACTTGTTTTGCCAAGGTCATCATGATAAACAACGGCTTTCATTTCAATCAAATCAATTAGACCGATATAAGTATCTTCGAAACCAATCGGCAATTGAATGGGAACAGGATGGGCACCCAACCGTTCTTTCATCATGTCGATAACCCGATAAAAATCTGCACCAGTAATATCCATTTTGTTTACATACGCAATACGAGGAACATTGTATTTGTCAGCTTGACGCCATACAGTTTCCGATTGAGGCTCTACACCGCCTTTTGCACAAAAGACAGCTACTGAACCATCAAGTACGCGCAGTGAACGTTCTACTTCAACTGTAAAGTCCACGTGTCCTGGTGTGTCAATAATATTAACGCGATGACCTTTCCATTGGGCCGTAGTGGCTGCTGAGGTAATGGTAATACCCCGCTCTTGTTCTTGCACCATCCAGTCCATTGTTGCAGCGCCATCATGAACTTCACCGATTTTGTGTACCTTGCCTGTATAGAAGAGAATACGTTCTGTTGTCGTGGTTTTACCAGCGTCGATATGGGCCATGATGCCGATATTACGAGTGTTTTCAAGACTAAACTGTCTGGCCACTATCTCTCACTCCTCACTGTTTTACCACCGATAATGAGCAAATGCCTTATTGGCTTCCGCCATTTTATGGGTATCATCTTTTTTCTTTACAGCTGATCCTGTATTATTTGCTGCATCCATTAATTCAGCAGCAAGTCTTTCGTGCATGGTTTTTTCACCGCGTTCACGGCTATATTTTACCATCCAACGAATTCCAAGTGTCAGACGACGATCTGGACGAACTTCGATTGGCACCTGATAGTTTGCACCACCTACACGGCGAGCTTTTACTTCTAAAACAGGCATTACATTTTTCATGGCCTGTTCAAATACTTCTAATGGATCCTTGCCAGTTTTGGCTCTCATAATTTCAAAAGCATTATAAACAATGCTTTCTGCTATGCCTTTTTTACCATCTAGCATAACTTTATTGATGAATCGAGTAACAATTTTAGAATTGTATACTGGATCTGGCAGCACGTCACGCTTTGGTACAGCACCTTTTCTCGGCATGAAAATTTCCCTCCTTCATACAAAACTCTTTGCGATGATTGACGTCTTATTTCTTAGCACGTTTGGCACCGTATTTTGATCTACTTTGATTACGTTTCTGCACACCTGCGGTGTCAAGAGCACCACGGATAATGTGATAACGAACACCTGGTAAGTCTTTTACCCTGCCACCACGAATTAGAACAACACTATGTTCTTGCAAGTTATGGCCAATACCAGGGATGTAAGCAGTCACTTCAATACCATTCGTTAAACGTACCCTCGCTACTTTACGTAAAGCGGAGTTTGGTTTTTTAGGAGTTGTTGTATATACTCTCGTACAAACACCACGCTTTTGCGGGCTTTCTTTCAGTGCTGGCGCAGTGGATTTTTTCTCCATTGTCTGTCTGCCTTTGCGTACTAACTGGTTAATTGTTGGCATAATCGCACCTCCTTCCCATAAATCAGATTGATACTTATAAAAAATTTCACCAAATAATAATATGGTAAAATGTTTTAACAACGAAACTACCCAAGAATAGCTACTGCAGCTGCACCCACTTCAATCCCACAGGTTTTTCCTAATTCAGCCATGGAAGGTGCCTGTTCTACTACAATATTTTTATCTTTGCACAACAACTTTAGCGGATCTGTAATCCGTTGATCTGCATCTTTCGCAATAATGACGCGGATTGCCAAACCTTTTTCTACAGCTTTTGTGACTTGTTTGGTGCCGATGACCTTTTTCACATCTTTAAGTCCTTCAGACATCTCACCACTCCCTATACTAAGCAAAAATCCTGGAAATCTTTTGTTTTGCAGTTGAACACTTTGATATTTTATCACTCTCTACCACAGATGTCAACAATTCTTCTAATAAAATCAATACTTTTTATGCACACGGTGTCGTGTGTGTCACAAGTAAGAAATTGAGCGCATAAAATCTGCGCTCAATCCTTGTTTTCAGTTATTCGCTGACTGGATTAACAGCTTTTTTAATTTTAATGTTGCTATAGCGGCTCATACCTGTACCAGCTGGAACAAGCTTGCCAATAATAACATTTTCCTTGAGACCTAAGAGCGGATCAATTTTGCCCTTAATAGCGGCTTCTGTCAAAACACGTGTTGTTTCCTGGAAAGAAGCGGCCGACAAGAAAGAATCCGTAGCAAGAGATGCCTTCGTAATACCAAGAAGAATAGGTTTAGCAACAGCCTGTTGCCTATCTGTCTCAATAGCCTTAGCATTCTCTTCTTCAAGAGCATTGACGTCAATATAATCACCAGGCAGAAGATCTGTATCACCCGCTTCTTCTATCTTCGCCTTATGAAGCATTTGACGAACAATGACTTCAATATGCTTATCATTGATTTCAACACCCTGTGATTTATAAACTTTTTGTACTTCATGAACAAGATAGGCCTGCGTAGCTCTTAGACCACTAACACGCAAGATATCATGCGGATTCACAGCACCTTCTGTTAATCTGTCCCCGGCTGCAATAGTCATGCCATCTTTGGCAATCATACGAGAACCATAAGGAATAGCATAAGCATGTTCTTCACCACCGCCTGTCGGCGTGACAATGACCTTATGTAAACCCTTGACATCCTTCACTTCAACAGTACCATCGACTTCTGTAATCACAGCTTGCCGTTTTGGTTTGCGTGCTTCAAACAGTTCTTCAACACGCGGCAAACCTTGTGTAATATCGTCACCAGCAACACCGCCGGTGTGGAAGGTACGCATGGTCAGCTGAGTACCTGGTTCACCAATAGACTGAGCTGCAATAATACCAACAGCTTCACCCACATCCACTGTATGTCCTGTAGCCAAGTTACGGCCATAGCACTTGATGCAAACACCATAACGGGATTTACAAGTAAGGACAGAACGAATTTTGACCTTTTTGCAGACCTTCCCGATTTTTGCTGCCATGGCTTCTTTAATCGTCCCATTAAGAGGTACAAGAACTTCCCCTGTATTTGGATCGATAATGTCTTCCGCAGCAGTTCGGCCAACAATACGGTCTTGTAAACCTTCAATTACACTCTTACCTTCTGTAATATCGGCTACTTCAATACCGCGAATATCATCATTGCGCACACGTACCTCGCGGACATCGCTGGCAAGAACAGCTTCAATATGTTCTTCAGTAAGCGGTGTATTGGCAGGCACAATTTCTTCGCCAGCACTATTTACAACAGCTACCGTAGTATTTTTGCCAAGCATTTCACGAACCATCGACTCTTTTAAATGCTTGCGTACATGTTCTTCTGGTTCGCCTAAGCTGATCGTTTCCACATCAGCCGAATTTTTCATATCTTCGGCGTCTTCTTCACGACCACGCAGTTTTATTTCGGCGACAGAGTGATCACCCATAAGCTGCAGATGGCTTTCGCTAAGCACGGTATCATGAGCAGCAATTAAGCTGTCATCTTTAGGACTGACGATATCTTCAGCAACAACGCGTCCTAAAAGGGCCTCCCGCAAGAACTGAATAGCACCTGCGCTTGTTTGAGCCAAGCGGGCTCTCTCTCTGACTAAATTAATGCCAATGACATCACAATCTTCTTCTCTGACAATAACATCTTGTGCCACATCAACTAAGCGACGCGTAAGATAACCAGAGTCAGCTGTCCGAAGAGCCGTGTCAGCCAAACCTTTTCGAGCACCATGAGTAGAAATGAAATACTCCAGTACTGTTAAACCTTCCCGGAAATTAGCTTTAATTGGCAAGTCAATAATTCGACCTGATGGATCAGCCATAAGACCACGCATACCAGCAAGCTGACGAATCTGTTGAATATTACCACGAGCGCCTGACGTGGCCATCATGTAAACTGGATTAAATTCATCAAGTGAATTCATCAGCGCATGTGTAACATCATCGGTAGCCTTGGTCCACAAGGTAATGACCTTTTTATAACGCTCATCCTCGGTAATCAGTCCGCGACGGAACTGCTTATCAATCACATTAACATCCTGATCCGCTTTTTCAATAATCTCCGTTTTGGCTTTCGGCACAATAATATCGGAAATAGCAATCGTCATCCCTGCCCGACAAGCAAAAGAATAACCCAGGCGCTTCACATTATCAATGACATCGGCTGTTCTTGTATTGCCATTGCCAAAAATGCGATAACATTCAGCAACAAGTTTACCTAATTGTTTCTTATCCATCAAGATACCGAGATGAGTCTCGCCATTTTCTTCACGATAATAACGTAATTCTTCTGGCAAAGCTTCATTGAAAATCAGTCGACCAATAGTGGTATGGACAAGCCCATGACCAGGCATACGTACCTGAACCGGTGCTTGTAAATGCGTTGTTTTTTGATCGTAAGCAAGCATCGCCTCGACAGAGTTGGAGAAAATCCCACCTTCACCTTTGGCACCATGCTTAACAATCGTTAAATAATAGGCGCCTAAGACCATATCTTGTGTCGGTGTAACAACGGGACGACCATCTTTCGTTGATAGAATGTTATTGGCAGCAAGCATTAATAGACGCGCTTCAGACTGTGCTTCTGCTGATAAAGGTACATGGACGGCCATTTGGTCACCGTCAAAGTCAGCATTATAAGCTGTACAAGCCAGAGGATGCAGTTTAATTGCCCGTCCTTCTGATAAAACAGGTTCAAATGCCTGAATACCTAACCGATGCAATGTTGGTGCACGATTTAAAAGGACAGGATGTTCTTTAATAACTTCTTCCAGTACATCCCAGACTTCCGGACGCACACGTTCTACCATGCGTTTAGCGCTTTTAATGTTATGAGCATGACCGGCATTAACAAGCTTTTTCATCACAAAAGGTTTAAATAATTCGAGAGCCATTTCTTTCGGCAAACCGCACTGATGAAGCTTTAATTCCGGACCAACAACAATAACACTACGACCAGAATAATCAACACGTTTACCTAGCAGATTCTGTCTGAACCGTCCTTGTTTACCTTTTAGCATGTCACTTAAGGATTTAAGCGGACGATTGCCAGGCCCTGTTACAGGACGGCCGCGGCGACCATTATCAATAAGCGCGTCAACGGCTTCCTGAAGCATCCGTTTTTCATTGCGAACAATAATATCAGGAGCCCCTAAATCAAGCAGACGCTTTAACCGATTGTTCCGGTTAATTACACGGCGATATAGATCATTGAGGTCTGAGGTAGCAAACCGTCCACCATCAAGCTGCACCATTGGCCGAAGTTCCGGCGGAATCACTGGTACAACATCAAGAATCATCCAAGAAGGATGATTGCCTGACTTTCTAAAAGCCTCTGTCACTTCTAAGCGGCGAATGGCACGGATTTTTCTCTGCCCACTCACTTCTTTCAGTTCCTGACGAAGTTCCTGACTCATTTTATCCAAATCAAGTTCTTCTAACAGCTTTTTAATGGCTTCAGCACCCATACCCACTTTGAAAGTACTACCGTATTTATCCCGGTATTCACGGTATTCACTTTCAGTAAGCAATTGCCGTTTCATTAGCGGTGTATCACCGGGATCTAACACAATATAAGAAGCAAAATACAAAACTTTTTCTAATGAACGAGGCGAAATATCAAGAATCAACCCCATACGACTAGGAATTCCTTTAAAATACCAAATATGCGATACAGGGGCAGCCAATTCAATATGGCCCATTCTTTCCCGACGCACTTTGGAACGCGTTACTTCGACACCGCAGCGGTCACAAATGATCCCTTTATAGCGAATCCTTTTGTATTTGCCGCAGTGACATTCCCAATCCCGAGTTGGTCCAAAGATTCTTTCGCAGAACAAGCCATCCCGCTCAGGCTTTAAGGTACGGTAATTGATGGTTTCCGGCTTTTTTACTTCACCGTGAGACCAGTTGCGAATTTGATCAGGTGAGGCCAATCCAATACGCATTGAATCAAAATTGTTTACATCCAACAAGGAGGATCGCTCCCTTCATAGCTTACTCGAAGTCGTCAAGATCATATAAATTATCTTTAACTAAACTCATTATTTATCCAAATCATCTTTATCATTTGAGTCATCAATGGATGAATCCAAATCATGTTCATGACCCATCTCGCCGATTTCAGCAATAATATCTAATTCTTCCTCAAGAGGTGCCACATGATCTCCTTGTTCCAATTCATCAGGAGGAGAAGATTCAGGCTGTGCTTCTTTGTGGTGATCATGAGGCGAGCGTGTTACATCTTCGCCGATAATATTGAGCTCTAATTCTTGGGCTGTTTCGTGAATATCATCATCTGTATCACGTATTTGGATTTCCTGCGCGTCTTCTGTAAGTATCTTCACATCAAGACCAATACTTTGCAATTCCTTAATAAGAACTTTAAATGATTCAGGAACACCTGGCTCAGGCACGTTCTCACCTTTGACAATGGCCTCATACGTCTTCACGCGGCCCACAACATCATCGGATTTCACTGTTAGAAGTTCTTGAAGTGTATAAGCAGCACCATAAGCTTCCAGAGCCCAAACTTCCATTTCTCCAAAACGCTGACCGCCAAATTGAGCTTTACCACCGAGGGGCTGCTGCGTAACAAGCGAATAAGGACCTGTTGACCGGGCATGAATCTTATCATCAACTAAATGATGTAATTTCAGCATATATACATAACCAACAGTGACTTTATTATCAAACGGCTCACCGGTGCGGCCATCATAAAGCACGGTCTTGCCATCTTCCGATTGGCTGGCAACGCGAATGGTATTTTGAATATCTGCTTCTGTTGCACCATCAAAGACCGGTGTAGCCAAGCGAATACCGGCTTCTGTTGTTTCAGGCAACCCGTATTTTTCCACATCATAGTGGACTTCTTTAAGCCGTTCAGCAATATGAAGATCGCCCGCTTTAATTTGCAGTCCCATGACATGGGAAGCCCAGCCGAGATGAGTTTCTAAGACCTGCCCGATATTCATACGAGAAGGTACGCCAAGTGGATTGAGTACAATCTGTACGGGTGTCCCATCTGGCAAGAAAGGCATATCTTCTTCCCGCATAATCCGGGACACAACACCTTTATTACCATGACGACCGGCCATTTTATCGCCTTCGGAAATTTTCCGTTTTTGCGCGATATAGACGCGAACAAGTTCATTCACACCTGGTGGTAATTCATCACCATTTTCACGAGTAAATACTTTAACATCAACAATTTTACCTGCTTCACCATGAGGAACGCGTAACGATGTATCACGAACTTCACGTGCTTTTTCACCAAAAATGGCGCGAAGCAAACGTTCTTCGGCTGTCAGCTCGGTTTCACCTTTCGGTGTAACCTTACCAACAAGAATGTCGCCTGGACGAACTTCAGCCCCCACCATAATAATCCCACGATCATCGAGATCCCGTAGAACTTCCTCAGCAACATTCGGAATATCACGCGTAATCTCTTCGGGTCCGAGTTTCGTATCACGGGCATCACATTCATATTCTTCCACATGAATGGAGGTAAAGACATCTTCTTTCACAAGCTTTTCACTTAACAGAATAGCATCTTCATAGTTATAACCTTCCCATGGCATAAAAGCCACAAGCACATTATAACCTAAGGCAAGTTCGCCCTTCGCTGTAGATGGACCATCTGCTAAAACCTCGCCCTTTTCAACACGGTCGCCTTTAAAAACTATCGGCCTTTGATTAATACATGTGCCTTGATTAGAACGAAGATATTTTAATAATTTATAAGTATCAAGGGCACCACTGTCGGTACGAACCTGAATTTCCTTGGCTGTGACGCGTTCTAAAACGCCCGCGTTTTTCGCCAATACACACACGCCTGAGTCATGAGCAGCCTTATATTCCATTCCTGTACCAACAAGAGGAGCTTGCGTTCTTAAGAGCGGCACAGCCTGTCGTTGCATGTTCGCACCCATTAAGGCTCGATTAGCATCATCGTTTTCAAGGAAAGGAATCATAGCCGTTGCAATGGAAACAACCTGTTTCGGCGAAACGTCCATATAGTCTACTTTTTCTGCAGGTACAGCAAGCGTATCTTCATTATGACGGCAAATGACTCGTTCTTCTTTAAACCAGCCATCGTCATTTAAATGTTCATTAGCCTGAGCAACAATCATTTCGTCTTCTTCATCAGCTGTCAAGTAAACGACATCATCTGTTACACGATGATTGACTTTATCCACTTTACGATAAGGCGTTTCAATAAAACCAAACTCGTTAATTCGTGCAAACGTCGACAGAGAACCAATCAGACCAATATTCGGACCTTCAGGTGTCTCTATTGGGCACATACGGCCATAATGAGAGTGATGGACGTCACGCACTTCAAAACCAGCTCGTTCACGACTGAGTCCACCAGGTCCCAATGCGCTCAAACGTCGTTTATGTGTAAGTTCTGCCAAAGGATTCGTTTGATCCATAAACTGAGATAACTGACTGGAACCGAAAAATTCTTTAATAGCAGCAACTACAGGCCGAATATTAATGAGCGCCTGCGGCGTAATGACATCCACATCTTGGATGGTCATTCTTTCTTTGACAACCCGTTCCATTCTTGATAAGCCAATCCGGAATTGATTTTGAAGAAGTTCGCCTACACTGCGCAGACGGCGATTGCCTAAATGGTCAATATCATCGGTTGATCCAACGCCTTCCGCTAAATTCAACAAATAATTAATCGAAGAGAAAATATCTTCTCGCGTAATTGTCCGATGATGGTAAGGAAGCACGGTGTTACAAATAACCTTGAGTGGTGTACCATCTTTTTGCTTGGTATGAACTTCCACAAGTTGTTGTTCAGCAAAGATACCGCTTTCATCCAAAATATTCAGTTGCTGTTCATCCATCACCGTATCAGCGGGAAGAATAATTTCACCACTCGTTTTATCAACAATTGCTGAAAATAATGTTTTACCATAGAGCCGACGGCGCCATCCCAACTTTTTCGTCAGTTTATAACGTCCAACTGTTGCCAGATCATAACGCTTGGGATCGAAAAATAAAGATTCCAGCAGTTGCGTCGCATTTTCTACTGTTGGCGGCTCCCCCGGACGAAGACGCTTGTAAATTTCTACGAGCGCTTCCTCTTTCGAATCCGAACTATCTTTATCAAGTGTTGCCCGAATACGAATGTCATTATCAAATAGGTCAGATATCGCTTGACTTGAAGCAATGCCTAACGCCCGCACTAAAATGGTAGCAGGCAATTTACGTGTCCGATCGACACGGACAGAAAGAATATCATTGGCATCTGTTTCAAATTCAAGCCATGCACCACGATTTGGAATGACTGTCGCGTTATACAATTTTTTCCCCGTCGTGTCAATCGTTTCACCGTAATATACTCCTGGTGAACGGACTAACTGACTGACAATGACACGCTCAGCACCATTAATAATAAAGGTCCCTGTGTCTGTCATGAGTGGAAAATCACCCATAAATACTTCTTGTTCCTTAATTTCGCCCGTATCACGGTTAATGAGCCGCACATTCACTCTTAGTGGTGCGGAGTAGGTCACATCCCGTTCTTTGCATTCTTCCACTTCATATTTCGGTTCGCCTAAATTGAAAGTCTCGAAAGACAACACGAGATTTCCTGTAAAATCTTGAATTGGCGAAACATCATGAAATATTTCTTGCAGCCCTTCACGCAAGAACCATTGGTAAGAATTTTTCTGAAGCTCGATCAGGTTGGGCATGTCCAGCACTTCATCAATTTTTGCATAACTATATCTTACCCTTTTGCCCACCGGAACAGGTTTGAACATGAAATCCTTCACCCCTTAGCCCTTTTTGACTAACTAAAGTACTCTAAACATTCATTGCAGGCTAGATCAGAATTACATCCGGCACTGCCAGCAGGGAATACGCAAAATAAGCAAGGTTCAATTGTTCCATTTCGGACCTTGCTTTTTTCTGACCGATGAAATGACAAATTCATCCTCCACTATATTACTATTTCCTGCCAATATCGAATTTATACCTTCTGACACACATTGTGTGTTTTCAGACGAAATTATGTATCGCAATTTAAAATGTTATCATATCATAATAAATAAGTCAAGTGTTATAAAACTTTTTTTTGAAAAATAAAAGAGGGCAACTCAAACTACCCGAGCGCCCTCTTTTATCACTCTGCAATTAATTATTTTACTTCGGCAGTTGCGCCTGCTTCAGTTAATTTAGCAAGGATTGCATCAGCATCAGCTTTAGAAATCTTTTCTTTAACTGGTTTAGGAGCTCCATCAACTAATTCCTTTGCTTCTTTCAGACCAAGACCAGTAATCTCGCGAACAACTTTAATTACGCCAATCTTGGATGAACCAGCGCCAGTCAGAACAACATCAAATTCAGTTTTCTCTTCAGCAGCAGCAGCGCCACCAGCAGCAGGAGCAGCTACAGCTACAGGAGCTGCTGCAGATACGCCAAATTTTTCTTCCAAAGCTTTTACAAGCTCCGATAATTCCAATACAGTCATTGATTCAATTGCTTGCATAATTTCTTCTTTAGTCATTATAAAAAACCTCCGTTTTTTTGTTTTAATTTTTAATGGTTAATTTGTAACTCAAGCGGATTCCTTTTGTTGGCGAACAGCTTCAAGCGTATAAACCAAATTGCGAATATTGCCTTGAAGTACATTGACAAAACCAGCGATTGGCGACTGCATACCAGCAAGTACACGCGACACCAATACTTCGCGAGAAGGAAGATCTGCTAAGGCTTTCACCTTTGCTTCGTCAATAACCTGTCCCTCGAGGATACCCGATTTAATAGAAATGACTTTGGCTTCTTTCATAAACTCTGAAATAATTTTAGCTGGAATAACAGGATCACTTACAGACAAGGCAATAGCGCTTGGGCCTTCCAAAACAGGCTCTAAACCTTCAATACCTGCTTGTGCTGCGGCTAAACGAATCATCGTATTTTTTGCTACGAAATAATCGACGCCTGCTTCACGAAATATCCGACGAAGTTTCGTATCCTGTGCAACAGTAATGCCGCGATAGTTGATTAATACGGCACCTTGGGCTGCAGCTAATTTTTCTTTGAGTTCAGATACAACTACTTTCTTTTCATTTGTAACTGCCATTGTTTCTTACACCTCCTTCAACATAATCAATGCAACTAAAAAGACCCCACGGCATAAACCGGAGGTCGTAACTGTCATTACGGTTTCCAGCCTCGGCAGGCAAGCATTGCTTTTATCCCAATAAACGGGACCTGCGGTCTATAGCCAAAATAAAACTATTCTTTTTTGCCGGAAACAACTTTGAGTGGGTTGACTTTTACGCCAGGTCCCATGGTTGTGCTAAGCGTAATGGACTTCAGGTACTGTCCTTTAGCAGAAGCAGGTTTCACTTTATTCAGTGTATCAACAAGTGTCGTAAAGTTTTCAATCAGTTTTCCCTGTTCAAAAGAAACTTTACCAATTGGAGCATGAATATTGCCTGCTTTATCAGTACGATACTCAATCTTACCCGCTTTAATTTCATGAATGGCTTTGGTTACATCCAGTGTAACTGTTCCAACCTTTGGATTTGGCATCAAACCTTTAGGTCCGAGAATTTTACCAAGTCGACCGACTGTACCCATCATATCAGGGGTAGCAACAGCCACATCGAATTCAGTCCAGCCACCTTGAATTTTTGCTACAAGATCTTCAGCACCAACAAAATCAGCGCCAGCAGCTTCAGCAGCTTTGGCTTTTTCACCTTTAGCAAAAACAAGTACAGATTTGCTCTTACCTGTTCCGTTCGGCAATACAACAGCGCCGCGAACTTGCTGGTCAGCATATTTCACATCGACACCTAATTTAATGGCAACTTCAACAGTTTCATCAAATTTCGCTGTAGCCGTTTTTTTCACTAAATCAATGGCTTCTTCAACTTCATACAGTTGTTTGTCATCAACAAGCTTAGCAGCTTCTTGATATTTTTTACCAACTTTTGGCATATGTTATTCCTCCTTGTGGTTTAGCGGAAAAATCCTCCCACCTAATTAAGCATTAGTCGACAACATCAATTCCCATGCTGCGCGCCGTGCCTTCAATCATCCGCATTGCTGCTTCTACATTAGCGGCATTTAAGTCAGCCATTTTACTTTCAGCGATTTCGCGAACTTTCGTACGAGAAACCTTGGCTACTTTTTTCTTATTTGGCTCACCGGAAGCCTTTTCAATACCTGCTGCTTTTTTCAAAAGTACAGGAGCCGGTGGAGTTTTAGTGACAAAAGTAAAGGATCTATCTTCAAAAACAGTAATCTCTACCGGAATAATCAGTCCGACTTGTTTAGCTGTTCTTTCATTGAAATCCTTAACAAACGCCATAATGTTGACGCCAGCTTGACCAAGAGCAGGGCCTACTGGAGGCGCCGGAGTTGCTTTCGCTGCTGGAACTTGTAATTTAACCAATTTAATTACTTTTTTAGCCATGGTTACACCTCCTTACCTAACTAACTGTGGTTGACGGACTAGAAGTCCTCCCACTTAAAGGCAGTTTTACTGCACTCTATTTATATCTTTTCTACTTGTGTATAATCCAATTCGACCGGTGTTTCTCGTCCAAACATATCGACAAGAACTTTCAGTTTAGCCTGTTCCGGATGAACCTCTATCACTGTGGCTGACCAATTTTCAAAGGCCCCTGCTGTGATGCGCACAAGTTGATTTAACTCGATATCAAGTTTGGGTTTGACATCTTCCATTCCCATCGATTTAAGGATGTGCTTCACTTCGGCAGTACTAAGCGGAATAGGTTTGGTACCGGAACCGACAAAACCTGTAACACCCGGCGTATTGCGCACCACATACCACGAACGATCTGTCACGATCATTTCCACAAGCACATAGCCTGGGAATACTTTTTTCTTCGATATTTTTTTTTGACCGTCCTTGATCTCTACTTCGTCTTCCATGGGAACAACAATATTAAATATTTCGTTCTCCATAGCCATGGAATGCACTTTACGTTCCAGGTTGGCCATAACCTTGTTCTCATACCCTGAATAGGTATGTATGACATACCAGTGTTTTTCTGATTCCATCGTTACCAAGGGACTTTTCCGTCCCCCACCCCCTACTTAAGTATCAGTCGTAACGCCTCGTTAAATACACTGTCAACTACCCAAATCAAAGCGGCAATAAATATTACCGAAACAAAAACAACTCCTGTGTAAGAAATAAGTTCCTGCTTATTGGGCCATGACACCTTTTTGAGTTCGGCCTTAACTTCCCGGAAGAATTTTTTAAACCGCGGCGTTCCTTGCGGCATTGCCGTTTCTTGAGTAGCCATGTTTCTTACTCACACCCCGTCTTCTGCCAGGTTCCATAACTTTTTACACACTGGCAGGGGCAGAAGGACTTGAACCCTCAACCAACGGTTTTGGAGACCGCTACTCTACCAATTGAGCTATGCCCCTACTAAGTATAACACTTAACTATTATAAGTTATTTTGTTTCCTTGTGTAAAGTCTCTTTTTTACAGAACTTGCAGTATTTGTTGAGTTCTAATCTATCCGGATCATTTTTCTTGTTCTTATTGGTCTGATAATTGCGTTGTTTGCATTCCGTACAGGCCAATGTTACTGCGTTGCGCATCTTTTACACCCCTCTAAGCTAATAAATGTGACAAGTCTTTAAAATGTCGCTAATATAATTTATCATAATTAATTTGCTATGTCAATAGCCCACGAGCCCTGGTGTGCCATATCTCGCAAAAAACGGTCTAATTTACGCGCAAAGACACAAAGAAGTCTCTTCTTCTTTGTGTCTCCCCCGCACTATGTAGACAAAATTAATTTTTACGATTATGCATTAATTGCTGAAACAACACCGGCGCCTACAGTACGGCCACCTTCACGAATTGCAAAACGAAGTCCTTCTTCCATTGCAATCGGTGTAATAAGCTCAATATCCATGCGAATATTGTCGCCAGGCATTACCATTTCTACGCCTTCTGGAAGCGTCGTCACACCCGTTACGTCTGTTGTACGGAAGTAGAACTGCGGACGATAGCCATTAAAGAACGGCGTATGACGGCCTCCTTCTTCTTTCGTCAGTACATAAACTTGTGCCGAAAATTTCGTGTGAGGTTTAATTGAAGCTGGTTTTGCAAGTACTTGACCACGTTCAATTTCTTTTCTTTCAACACCACGCAGCAGTACGCCAATGTTGTCTCCTGCTACAGCGCTGTCTAACAGTTTTCTGAACATTTCAAGACCTGTTACAACCGTTGCTTTTGGTTTTTCTGTCATTCCGACGATTTCAATAGTATCACTTACTTTGATTTCGCCTCTTTCTACACGACCTGTAGCAACTGTGCCACGACCGGTAATTGTGAAGACATCTTCTACTGGCATCAAGAACGGTTTGTCCGTGTCGCGCGTAGGTGTTGGAATGTATTCATCAACAGCATCCATTAATTCATGTATCTTACCGCACCATTCGCATTCGCGTTTACCGCAGCCACATTCAAGTGCTTTAACAGCGGATCCTGTAATAATTGGAATATCATCACCAGGGAATTCATAGCTTGATAACAATTCACGTACTTCCATTTCTACCAATTCAATCAGTTCAGGATCATCAACAAGGTCCATCTTGTTTAAGAATACGACCATTGCTGGTACGCCAACCTGACGGGACAGCAGAATGTGTTCACGAGTCTGAGGCATTGGGCCGTCAGCAGCGCTACAAACAAGGATAGCACCATCCATCTGTGCAGCACCTGTGATCATGTTTTTTACATAGTCAGCATGGCCTGGGCAGTCAACATGGGCATAGTGACGTTTCTCTGTTTCATATTCCACATGTGCCGTATTAATCGTAATTCCACGTTCTCTTTCTTCTGGAGCCTTATCAATCATGTCATACGCCATGAATTCTGCACCGCCTGCTTTTGCCAGTGTCATGGTAATTGCAGCCGTTAAAGAAGTCTTGCCATGATCAACGTGACCGATGGTGCCAATATTCACATGAGGTTTGTTTCTTTCAAATTTTTTCTTAGCCATTCTATCTCATGTCCTCCCTAAAAAAGTAATACTGATCATTTCTAGCAACAATGTTAAAATCCTGCATTCTTTTCACAATAGCGGTAATTTATCGCTTTGTTTTCATTATAAGTAAATAAAGCCCCGCAATATGCGAGGCTTTTTTGTAGTTTCACTTGGTGGCGGCGCAGGGATTTGAACCCCGGACACTGCGGGTATGAACCGCATGCTCTAGCCAACTGAGCTACGCCGCCATATTATATATATGTGGAGCTAATGACCGGGATTGAACCGGTGACCTTATCCTTACCAAGGATACGCTCTACCGACTGAGCTACATCAGCAATAAATACATGGTTGCGGGGACAGGACTTGAACCTGTGACCTTCGGGTTATGAGCCCGACGAGCTGCCAGCTGCTCCACCCCGCGACATTCAAACCTTACTATAAAATTAATGAAAATGGTGGGCAGGGATGGATTCGAACCATCGTATCCGTTAAGAGGCAGATTTACAGTCTGCTGCCTTTAGCCACTCGGCCACCTACCCATTTAAATTTTTAAAACTGGAGCTGGCGAGAAGAATCGAACTCCCAACCTGCTGATTACAAGTCAGCTGCTCTACCAATTGAGCTACGCCAGCATGTTATTTTTAACTCCGCCACAAGGGCTTCGTTCTTAGCGACAAGATTTATTATACATCTTTCAATGCGCTGTGTCAACAACTTTTTTTGTTTTTCTTTATTCCTAAAATTTCATTTCAAAGTCATTAAGAACGATGGATCGACATAAATATCCTTGACAGGAACTAATGATACCACAAGAATTTATCCTTGTAAACACTTATTTAGCATCTTTTCAATAATAAAAATATCCAATTGATAAGAACGCCAGAACAAATCAATAGTAAGCAAAAGCCGCTAAAGTGAAACGATTCAAAAAACGCATCAACCAAACAATTGTCGCGCCAAAGAAATAGGCAAAAAATCCGTTAGTCCTTCAATAATGCCCAACAGACTAGCAGCAAGTTAATCTGCCATACACTTCTCTCCCTACTTATTTAATAAGCGGCTGAATTTTTTCTTGCTCACTCTTAAGCATATCTAATACAATCTGATCGGTAGGAAATGCCAACGGCGGCACTTCATGAAGTGCGAAATAGCCCACTTCGCTTAAATCATCGCCAGCCTCAAGGCAACCACTAACTATTTCACTTTCAAACCAAATTCCCACAGTATGAACAAGGGGATTATGAAAATTAGAAAGAACTGCAAAAACTTTTTTTACAACAATTTCTAGTCCCGTTTCTTCGTAAAATTCTCGACAAACAGCCTGCCTCACTTCTTCATCATATTCCACATAGCCGCAGGGTATGCACCAAAGTCCGGCATAAGAAGCCGTCTCACTTCGCTTGCCAAGCAAAATCTTACCTTCCGCATTTCGCACAACGGCAGCGACTCCCACAATTGGGTTCTCATATAAAATACGCCCACAGCTTTGACAAGTCAAACGAGGCCGCTCGGCTTTTCTTTCAACATAAAGTTTTCCGCCGCAATAGGGGCAAAATTGATAACGTTGTTGCATAAAAACAGTTCCTTTCGTTTGTATAATTGTATAATAGAGAAATTCACACAGTAAGATTATTTTGAGTCATCGTTGCGAAAAAATTTCTCGCATATCTAAAAAACAAGAGATAAAAGCTATCTCTTGTTTCAAAAACAAACTTTATATTGCTACAGTCCACTTATAAAAAAAGTTATAACTCAATAATCCGAATCCCCTTCGCATCATAAGTATGACTGTCTAATTTCCAATCCTGAAAAATCAGCTTACCATCTTCATATTTACCCGGCCAAGCTACAACAAGTGAATACTTTCGACTTAATTGCTTAAGCAAATTGAGTGGCTCTAAACACAGTACAGGCCTAAAAAACAGTTCAATACGATCTAACAGAAAAGTTTCCGCTGAAAATCCGCTCAATACCTCATCCATAATGCCTGGTGCTTGCTGTTGTCGCACCTTGGGAACTAAATCAATGAGATCATCCGTAATTAAGAACTTACAATCCAGATAGCGACAACCTTTCACATCTGCCAATTCCCGTAAGATTTTGCTTTTTCCGGCGCCGGCTTTCCCAACAATCAAAACAAGCTTATTGGGCATGTGTTCCACTTCACGTAAGCACTCCACTACTCTTAACGCGGCTGACATGGACTCCACCTCACCTTTTTTATTCTTGGGTCTTCGTTCCTCCTCTTTCGGCAATAAATAAAAAATTCCTTCATAACATGATAAAAATAAAAAGACACCCCCATAGGGATGTCAGTTATGCTTGTCATTTGAAGAATTATAGTCAGCCAACTCAACCTGAAGTTCTTTATTTAGTCCGGCTAAACCTTTATACATACCACGTACTTCAGCATCATCGCTACGATTATCCAAATATCGTTCCAATTTTCGTTTGACTCGTTGCAAAGCATTATCAATCGACTTCACGTGACGATCAAGCTCAACGGCAATCTCCTGATATGATTTTCCGTCTAAATAACTCATTAATACTTTCCATTCCAAATCACTCAGAATCTCGCACATTTTTCCTTCAATGTCAATAAATTCTTCACGACTGATCACCAATTCTTCGGGATCAGAAATTTTCGAACCTGATAAAACATCGAGAAGCGTACGATCAGAATCTTCATCATAAATTGGTTTATTTAACGAGACATACGAGTTTAAAGGAATATGTTTCTGCCTCGTAGCCGTTTTAATCGCCGTAATAATTTGGCGGGTTACGCAAAGTTCGGCAAAGGCCCGAAAAGAAGAAAGCTTATCATTACGAAAATCCCGAATAGCCTTATAAAGACCGATCATTCCTTCTTGAATAATATCTTCCCGTTCCGCACCGATTAAAAAGTACGATCTAGCTTTGGCTCGAACGAAATTACGGTATTTATTAATAAGATACTCCAGAGCGACTGTGTTGTCATTATCTTTGACATCGGCAACAATTTCTTCATCCATCATATTCTCAAAACAACCGTACAGATCGCGTTGAGTATTTGCCCGCATTCGATCGCCCCCATTCTTCCTGATGACCTACAAAAATAAAATGCACTAATCCTTAGTGCCTTCACTAATAAGTACATGCTACTTCACGAAAATTATACCTTAGTAAAGCCATTTTAGTCAAGCATTCTTTGTGAAGAGGCCTACCTTCTCATGCGGAGTTTATTGAGTTTTTCAAGAACATTTGGATTGATGCGTCCTTCAATTTCATTGCGCTCTGTCTGTCTATCGCCTTCGGTTAATCGCCGGGGCATATTTCTCATGGTAACCATCATATCGCGTCTTAGTTCGCGCGCCGATATACGAAAAGCACCTACGCCAAGAATAATCTGCTGTTCTGCTGCGTCCGAGGTAGCAACATAAACGTCCCGACCCGCTCGTGCCAACCTGTAAGATGCCTTTTCAATAAAGCTATCCGCTGTTTCACCTTCCTGCGTAAAAATCACCGTTACATGGCCATGCACCAATAAGGACCGTTCTTTAAAGCCCGTTACAGCTGGAGCATCAAAGATGATCATTACCTCATAGCCCTTGTATTCACCATAACTGGCCAGCCAATCGGTAAGACGATCTCTAGCATGATCAAGATGATCCAGCATCTCTTTCAATTCCGGCCAATCATGAATGACATTATAACCATCGACGAGTAAATAGTCGCGACGTATTTTCCCCATTTTCTTCTCCCATTTTACTCCATTATCATATCCCCGTCTAAAATACATTTTTCACTTTAGACGGGAATAAAATTTTCATTGCTTACTCATCGCCTAGTAAGTACTTTTCAAAGAAAAATCGGGCATTTTTGTACCGAATTTGACAACTGTATTTTCGGGAAGATATTTGTCTGTTGCAATAATTTCACGTTTTATTGTACTACCATCCTGCTCAACGACGCGGACTGTCGTCACCTCATAACCTGGTTTCCCCTGTTTATCCAGCTCTGTTTCGCCAAGCAGCAAAGCATTATCTTGTTTTCTCACAATAGCGGGTGAAATAACCTGCTGATTCTCAGTCACAATTTTTACGGTTTCACTGGTCGGCTTCGTTGTCCCGAACAAGCCGATACATAATTCATTATCCTGCACTTCTGCAACAATCATGACAGGGAAAGGAAAATCATTGGTAAATTTAAAGTCTAACGTTCCATAAGCAACCGTAGCATCCCTGCCAAGTCCTACATAGCCGAGGGGTTTTGAATGGTTATAACGTTCAACAATAGACAGGTTTGCCAATAGCGCTACATTATAGAGAGTAGAAGAAACTTGACAAATTCCCCCGCCAATACCAGGAACATAGGCATTGTCCACAATTTCCATGGCTTCTTTAAACCCGTGCTCTTTATCTCTCGGTCCTACAGCATCGTTAAAAGAAAAAGTTTCATGAGCATAAATAATATGTCCGTTAATTTTGTTAGCTGCAATGCCAATATTCATAGAACGATTACGGTCATCAGCATTAAATGTTGTTGTGAAAGTGGCAAGTAACTCTTTTAATCCTGTTTGTGCAAGTTCACCCGTCGTTAACTCAGGATAAAGAGGAGTAACAGGAAGGGCTAACGTCTTGGGTCCAGACGATTGATTGAGTGCCTGGACAATCAGGGTCTTTAATGAACTCGTTTCAAGTTTATGCCCCGTTTCTTCGTGAATCATGCCGCCGTGCAAAATACTAAAACCAGCATTTCGAGGCGCCTTATCTATGCTTTCGCGCCAATTCTCAATAAGGTTCTCTAATTTTTGTTCGCTATAATGACTGCGCAGTGAAACAGAATGACCACGCAGCTCTGCTTGACAAATGTACTGAACACGCTCGAATAAACTTCCCTTTCGCCCCCAACGCATCACCTCATCGGCTGTCGCGTCGACATCCACGTCATAGTCCACAGTTTGAGGGGCAAGAGGAAAAACTTTTTCACCATAATATACACTAAAGGGTTGCTGTGTTGCTTGTTCATCGCGCCATAGGCAGAGCAGATTTTTCACCTCGTCTATAGTAAGACCACTCATTGCCACACCCTCTACTGTGACACCAGCATATACTTTGCCTGCCACAAGGGGCCAAACAAAAATAAATCCACCCGTAAATAACAAGAGCACCAACGCTACACTAACATAACAGCATCGTTTCAATATTATTTCAACTCCCGTTGTCTGCATACTTCATAGAGCAGTAATGAACAGGCAACTGATGCATTAAGCGAAGTCATGTGTCCTTTCATGGGTATTTTTACCAAAATGTCGCAATTTTCTTTTATTAGGCGGCTGAGTCCCTGACCCTCGTTGCCAACAACAACAACAATGGGCCCCGTCAAATCAGCATCATAGTAGTTTTTTTCACCGTCCATATCCGCGCCGACTACCCACACGCCTTGCTTTTTCAGCGATTTAATTGTTTGCGACACATTGCCAATCTGGGCAATAGGTACATACTCCACAGCCCCAGATGATATCTTAGCTACTGTAGACGAAATAGGGGCTGTCCGCCGCTTAGGTAGAAGTAAGCCATGGCAACCCGCTCCATCGGCAGTTCGAATAATGGCACCAACATTATGAGGATCCTCCAATTCATCAAGGAGAACCAAAAAAGCCTGTTCCCCTTTGTTTGCAGCATTCTGTAGCATTTGTGCCACATCAACAAACTGAATGGGTGCCGCATAAGCAATAATGCCCTGATGATTCTGGCCTTCCGCAAGGGAGTCGAGCTTGGCGTGATCCACTTCTTGGACTAGTAGCCCCTTCTTTAACGCCTGACCTACAATTTGTTTGAGAGAGCCTTGTCTATCCCCTTTGGCTACAAGAACCTTGTTTATGGAGCGACCGCTTTTAATGACTTCAGCCACACTATTTCGGCCAATAATAACTTCTTCTGACACAGGAATTCCTCCTCAGTTACCTGACGATACTTAATAGTTTTGCCCGGCTTCTCACAAGCTATGTATTTCATTCAAATGATTGGCACGCAGTTTTTCCAGCCTGCCGCAAGTCATGTTTCCTTCACTGCAGTAATCATCAGTCTCACAAGCGGGTCCGGCTTTTTTAAATAACAGCGGTGCAACCTTTCTAACTTCGTCCCGCATGAGATAGGCTAACTGCCTAATCTCCCATTGCGCCCTGCTGCAACAGCGAAGCTGAAAAAAGTGCATCAAAGACCTTGCATTCATTGTGACAACAATTTTTGTTTCCGTTCCATTGGCTAGCACATACCTAGCGTCTTCTTGATGAACACCTAGTTCAACAAGTTCATTATAGGTCTCACGAATGGTGTTCATCAATGTTTCATACCGTTTCAACGCAAGATCATTGGCAGCAATGGACGGGGGAATAATATATTCGAAATCATGCTCCTTTACATACCGCTGTGACTGTTGGGAATAGGAAGCGATTCTGTGTCTCACAAGTTGATGACTGAGCACTCTGGAAACGCCTTCAATAGCAAAAGTAAAGCTAACATGTTCAATTGTCGACAAATGACCGAGATCCGCAATTTTATTCACTAAGTTTGTCACTTGTTTATCTGTCATGTTTTCAGCTAGTTCGGCTGCGCCAATCGGCGAATAACAAAGCCTTGCAGCCATGGCTACGGTTTTTTCCGGTTGTGGCGTATAGCCACAAAGTGTTACTTTCATCTTTTTACCCCTCATTTTCTTTTCAAATTATTTATTTCATGATTTTGCTTTTTCTGCTATTGCTCGGGAAATAACGACAAATGCTGTTTCGGAAATTTCGTTTAATCGCTCAATATTTTCGGTCAAATACAGATATCCTAATAATGCTTCAAAACCCGTGCTTATTCGATAATCACGGACAGTGGCACTCTTAGGAACATTCGACTTGGCATTACGCCCCCGCCTCACTATGGACTTTTCTTCCTCTGTCAAATTGTCTTCCATTTCTTGAAAAGCCAGTGACTGCATGGTAGCCGACACGATGACGGCATCATAATCATGAAGAATACGCACCTTGCTTTGTTCAAAATCAAGCAGACGAATACGAATAAACAGATCAAAGAAAGCATCCCCAACATAGGCTAGAACAAGGGGAGACAGCATTTTCACGTCACACTTGTCATACTTTTTTTGCGGATTTCCATTGGAGTCCAGAATCAAAGCTTGTTTCTTCAAATGACGAAACTGTGCGAAATTCACTGTTTTTTCCACCTAGCTCCCTGAGGCGAATCTTCCACGATAATATTTAATTGACCAAGGGCATCACGAATTTTGTCAGCTGTCGCCCAGTCTTTCTTTTGGCGTGCTTCAGCCCGTATCGACAAAATGAGATCCATCAGCCCCTGAGTAAGCTCAGCATCAGCACCTACTGTCGTGTTTGACACAAATGCTTCTTTCAATCCCAAAACATCAGCAAGGCGCGCATAACAGGTCATAACAGTCTCTACAGCCCGGGCATCATTACCTGACTTTTCCGAGACCACCTTACTATGATAAATATTTATCTCTTTGGCCAAATTAAAAAGCGCACTGACAGCCAGTGATGTATTAAAATCATCATTCATAGCTTCAATAAAATCAGCTTCAGCCTGTTTAGCAGCTGCCACAAAGGCCGCCGAATCTGCACTTGGACCATCATGGGATAAAGTTTTCAAATAAGTAAGCGTCTCATAAGCAGCTGTGAGACGTTCCAAACCACGTGCCTCCTCGCTCAGCCGTTCATCACTAAAATCAAGAGGACTACGGTAATGCGTGGCAATAAGGAAAAACCGCAAAACAGCTGGCGAATAATGCTTGGTAATATCCTGCACAAGGAAAAAATTTCCTAACGATTTGCTCATTTTTTCCTCATTGACTGTAATAAAACCATTGTGCAGCCAATAGTGCACAAAAGGCTTTCCTGTATAGGCCTCAGACTGAGCAATTTCATTTTCATGATGAGGGAAAATCAAATCACTGCCACCGCCATGAAAATCAAATGTTTCGCCTAAATATTTAATCGACATGGCAGAGCATTCAATATGCCAGCCCGGTCTTCCCTGTCCCCACGGACTCTCCCAAGCAGGTTCACCTGGTTTAGCACTCTTCCATAAAGCAAAGTCCATGGGATTCTCCTTCCGATCATCAATATCTACGCGTGCACCTGCCTGCATATCATCGAGAGACCGCCCACTTAAATGTCCGTAATCGTCAAAAGCCGTTATTTTATAATAAACATCGCCATCAATTACGTAGGCAAACCCCTTATCAATCAATTTCTGTACAACATCAATAATCTCCGGAATATGTTCAGAAACACGCGGATAAACGTCCGCCCGCTTTACCCCAAGGGAATCCATAATCTCAAAATATGAGGCAATATAGCGATTGGCAATGACATCCCAACTCACATTTTCTGTGTTGGCTGCATTAATAATTTTGTCATCAACATCCGTAAAATTTTGTACATACTGTACATCATAGCCCAGGTAGACGAAGTACCGACGAATAACATCCCACGTCACAAAAGGTCGGGCATTACCAATGTGCGGATGATTGTAAGGTGTTACACCGCAAACATAAATTTTCACCTTACCAGGCTCTACAGGTACAAAGGTTTCTTTTTGTCTTGTCAGCGTATTATATACTTTCATTGTCATGCTTGATCAGCTCCTCTTTGTGCTCTACTTGCTCCAGCCGCGCTTCTAATCGGTTAATATGCCGCTGCATACACATCATCATTTCTGTGATAGGATCAGGCAAATCACCATGCTCTAAGTCATCGCCCACATCTTCCTCATCAATGTCATCTACATCATCAGACTCATGAGGATCACGCAATTGTTCAATCTTTTTCCCATAACGGCAAACAACCGTGCCAGGAATCCCCACGACAGTCGAATAAGGCGGCACTTCTTTCAATACAACAGAACCCGCCCCAATTTTAGAATAATCACCGACAAAAAAAGATCCGAGTACCTTAGCTCCGCTTGCAACAACAACATGATTGCCAATGGTCGGATGGCGCTTCCCCTTTTCCTTTCCTGTACCGCCAAGCGTGACACCTTGATAAAGTGTCACATTATTGCCGACTTCCGCTGTTTCACCAATGACAACGCCAGTGCCATGGTCAATAAAAAATCCTTCTCCAATTGTCGCGCCTGGATGAATCTCAATACCTGTCAAAAAACGGCTGAAATTAGAAATAAGACGTGGTACCAAAATCCATCCCTTTAAATATAAAAAATGGCTAATACGGTGAAACCAGATCGCATGGAGACCAGGATAACAAAATAACACTTCCAAAACACTTCTAGCAGCGGGATCGCGAGCAAAAACAACGCGAATATCTCGTTTCAATCGCTTAAACATAGTAATCCTCCTTCATGATCATAGAAAAAGACCACCCTCTCATACAGAGACGGTGGTCCGTGGTCCCACTCTGTTTGGTTCATAACGAACCCACTAGACAGCCGATAACGAGGCCGAATCGTAAAAGCCTACTAGATTTTAGTTCAGCTTTCAAGCTTCCAGGTGCACTTGGGCGCATTTCTTCCGAAGCAACTTTCAGCCTGGGTCGCTTCTCTCTGTAGAAATACCTGCACTTACTTTCCTGTTCATAGCTAATAACAATTATTAAAGTTATTATACTGATTCGTAGTTCACTGTGTCAAATATATTTCGCTAAAGTCTGTTTTATGCGTGTGAGTGTCCGCTCGACCCCTAAAAGTGGAATGATCTCAATCAATTCCGGTCCATGCATCTTGCCTGTAAGAGCAACACGAATCGGCATGTAGACATATTTTCCGCCCAACTTCAGTTCCTTTGTTAAGGATTTCATAATGCCTTTGACAGCTGCCTCATCGACAACTTCCAAAGCTGTCAGTTTTTCTTCAAAAAGTTGTATAACCTTAGGAACGCTTTCATGTTGAAGTACCGCTTTAGCTTCTTCTGTTTCCAGAGTAAATTCATCTTCAAAAAATAAGGCCATATGGTCAGCAAGCTCAGCACCGTAGCTGATATAGCCCTTGAGAGCGGTTGTCACTTTCACTAGCCAAGCTCGTTTATCTTCCGTCACGTCGTCATCAACATATCCTGCTTTTACAAGATGAGGCCAAGCAAGTTCCAATACCCGTTCTGACGTGGCCTGCCGAATATAATGAGCATTAATCCAATTTAATTTATCAATATCAAAAACAGCTGGATTTTTCGCAACATGTTCCATCGAAAATTGTTTGGTAATTTCTTCCAAAGAAAAAATCTCCTGTTCGCCAGAAGGAGCCCAGCCGAGAAGTGCTAAAAAATTATCAATGGCTTCAGGTAAATACCCCAGATCTTTATACTGCTGCACAGATGTAGCGCCATGGCGCTTGCTCATTTTTGTACGATCTTTTCCTAATATAAGCGAAATATGTCCAAATTTCGGTATCGGCAAACCAAGTGCCTGATAAAGTACAATTTGTCGCGGCGTATTTGATAAATGTTCTTCAGCACGAATAACATGAGTAATCTTCATTAAGCTATCATCAAGAACAACAGCAAAATTATAGACAGGGATACCATCTGATTTTACAATAACAAAATCTCCTACTCCATTTGACTCAAATGACACGAGACCACGTACAAGATCCTGTAAAACAATTTGTTGATCTAGAGGTACATGGAAACGAATGGTTGGTTTGCGACCCTCCGCAACTAACTTCGCTTTTTCCTGTTCTGACAAATGACGGCATTTACCAGAGTAAATAGGCATTTCCCCTTTTGCAAGCTTAGCTTGCCGTTCCGCTTCCAGTTCTTCATCTGTACAATAACAATAATAAGCCTGTCCTGATGCAAGTAACTTTTCGGCATATTCTTTATAAATGGGGAACCGCTCTGTCTGACGGTAAGGGCCATAAGGCCCCCCTACATCAATTCCCTCATCCCACGACAAACCAAGCCAATGCAGAGCTTCTTTAATATTTTCCTCTGACTCACGCGACGAACGCACAAGATCTGTATCTTCAATTCTAAGCACGAAAGTGCCGCCTAATTTTTTTGCCAGTAACCAGTTAAATAAAGCCGAACGTGCTCCACCGATATGAAAGGGACCGGTCGGACTTGGGGCAAATCGCACCCGAATAGGTTGTTGTTCCATCACTTTTTGAACCTCCATTTTCTTCATAAACTATTTAATTTCGAGATTTTTTAGCAACCTCCTGCTGCTAAGCAATAAACAACACAAAAGAAAAGCGCTAATTTATGGCCTTTCTATCTGGCCACAAGCATTAGCGCTGAAAAATAAATAAGATTATTCGCTAATGATAAATTTTTAGTAAAAAAAAGCCATGACTAAGATCAGGAGCAACAAAAACCGTATTATTCTCCCCATGACCGGTTACCATTTCAGCTCCATCGGCAAGCACCGTCAACCGCCAAATGACATGATCATTATACCAAAGCTCCCCTGACGTTGTTCCATCATTTTGCCTTACGAAACTAACGTTGAGCTTGAAATTGGCTTGTTCAGCCTGCACAGGCGTAGTATAGAATAACGTCGATAATACAACAAGCAAAAATGCCACAATGAGTTCCCTTTTCATCGGAAATCCTCCTTCAATGCCAGCTTTGCTCATAATATATGTAGCTTTAGTTTCTTTATACATGCCATGTAATTAACTTACAGTTTGGATACATGAACCGGTGCATTTCAACCTCTATTTATCACAGACACGATGGCATAAGCGGCTATACCTTCCTTTTTACCTGCAAATCCTAAGCCCTCTGTTGTCGTTGCTTTTACATTGACTTGTTTAAAGCTTATGTTCAGTTGTTTGGCTATATTTTGATTCATTCGACTGATAAAAGGAGCCAACTTAGGCTGCTCAGCAACAATGGTTGCATCAATATTATAGACCTCATAAGCCTGGTCCTCAAGTAATGCATAAGCCCTGCCAAGCAGAACTAAACTAGATATTCCCTTATAAGCGGCATCCGAATCAGGAAAATGTTGACCAATATCGCCCATTCCCACAGCGCCTAGCAAAGCATCTGTAATAGCATGAAGCAAAACATCGGCATCAGAATGGCCTGCAAGCCCTGCATGATCGGGGATCGTTACACCGCCTAATATCAGCTTTCTAGCTTGGGAAAACGCATGAACATCATAACCAAAACCAACGCGCGGCGGAAGGGTTGGCGGAGCCAGCAAGGCTCTGGCCACTGTCATATCGCTCGGTGTCGTAATTTTAATATTTTCATACTTTCCTTCTACCATTACTACATTCACTCCCAATCTTTCCACGAGCGAAGCATCATCTGTACCTAAATATTGCTGTTCATCAGCCGTTCGGTAAGCAGCCTTAAGCAGTTTGGCTTCAAATACCTGTGGTGTTTGCACAGCCCATAGCTGCTTTCTGTCTGGCGTATGAACAATCCTGCCGTTTTGTACGCACTTAATTGTGTCTTTTACAGGAACACCCACAATAGCAGCCTGACACATTTCGGCAGTTTTGATTACTTTTTCAATTGTTTCCTCATCAATGAGAGGACGTGCACCATCATGAATGAATAATAATCCACTATCAGGAGCTACAGTTAAAGCATGAGCAATAGAATACTGTCTTTCACTGCCGCCAGCCACGACCTGACAAGGTTTGGTAAGTCTACATTGGCCTAAAATTTGCTCAATTTCTACTTTATCTTTAGGATCTGCTACAACGATCAGCTGATGAATCCATAACGAACGAGCTAATGTCTTTATGGTTTGGACAATAATGGAATCATGAAAAAGAGGAACAAATAACTTGTTCCTCTTTAAGCCCATTCGTTTTCCCTGACCGGCAGCAGCAATAATTGCTGTTACCATTTCAGTTCTCCTTTATCATGACTTGAATTACAGAGCTTTTTCAAAGGCTTTCATTTTCGCAAAAATCATTCGTCCTGCAGCAGTCTGAAGAACCGATGTGACTAACACTCCAATGGTATCGCCAATATGTTTTTTACCACCATCAACAACAATCATCGTTCCATCATCCAAATAAGCAACGCCTTGACCGTTTTCCTTGCCGTCTTTGACGATATGAACCACCATCTCTTCTCCAGGCAGTACAACCGGTTTCACAGCATTAGAGAGTTCGTTAATATTTAAAACTGACACACCTTGTAATTCCGCTACCTTATTCAAGTTATAATCATTCGTAATGACCTTGGCATGCAATAACTGACCTAACTTGACTAATTTAGCATCAACTTCCGTAACATCATCGAAATCATGATCATCAATTTGTACAAATAAACCCAGTTCTTTTTGCATGCGGTTCAAAATATCCAGTCCACGCCTACCACGATTCCGCTTCAATAAATCAGATGAATCAGCAATATGTTGTAATTCCTCAAGCACAAAATTCGGAATGAGCAGCGTACCTTCTATAAAACCGCTCTTACAAATATCCGCGATACGCCCATCAATAATGACACTCGTATCAAGTATTTTATAAGGATAGGAATCAGCTGTCTTTTCTTTTGATTTTTCACGGTTTACCCACGGAATACTCATAAATACAGCAACAAACTCATCGCGTTTACGAATGGCTATATTAATGCCCAAATAACCGAAAATAATACTTAACAAACCCGGTAAATATTTTCCAACAATCGGTAAAGGTAATAAGGCCGCTCCCAATAAATTGGAGATAATAAGGCCAATCGCTAATCCAATTGAGCCAGCTAATACATCATAGATAGGCATTTTATTCAACCGAGCTTCTACCCAATAAGTAAATTTCCAAAGATGTTTCATAAAATAGGGGGAAAGTAAAAATCCAATCATACCAAACAGTAAACCGCCGACAACAAATGTTAACAAAGTTGCTAAAGTAATCCCAAAAAAACCGTAATTCAAAAATTCCACATGAATCATACCCTGGAAAGATGGATACATCCGGTCTGTTAGTACTAAGCCACCCAATGCTGCGAGCACAGTAAAGGAAACCCGCAAAATTTTATCTAGCAAACATGAACACCTCCTTTCGACTACAAAACTTTTATTAGTCATTCCATTGGTATTATACCCCAAAAATGAGTCCTACATACAGTGAAAAACTAAAAAAGTCCCTAAAATATAGTGTATTCAGTATAGCAAAATAGATTTTTATTGTCAAATTCATCTATTGTAGCATAGGATTAAATTATTGTCAATTTTTTGCTTGCACGGGTGTTTATTGACAATTACCCTCTCACATCGATATAATAGATTTCAAAGTGAGGTGCACATGTTATGCCTGAAGATTGTTGCTTAGACTTCCAGTCTATTGTTGATGAATCTCTCGTCCGTCACCGTAGTGTCATTGATGTCATGACCAAGTATCAGGAAGCAACCACACGTATCAATCGAGCTTTAGCAAAAGCAGTAACTGAATGTGGTTGTATTTCGATCTCGGCACACAAACAACAGGTACCTGCCAATACGGAATTTAAAGATCTTAAAAATCATATGTTGACCCATCTGTCCGGTGAACCTTGTCCGGCCTGTAAAGAAATACTAGCCAAAGAAGTGGGTCACAGCTTGTTCTATTTGGCGGCCTTCTGCAATTTGACGGGACTTAAACTAGATGAAGTTATTCAACAAGAATGCAATAACATCAAAACATTGGGTGTCTATCATTTAACGTAATGGCATCTCGAATGGGTAAGCAATAAAAAGGCGACTTTTGTCGTCTTTTTTTATTTTTACATCAAAAACTCATTTTTTGGATTTTACATAAAGCAATAATCTATCGGATACGCTATCTTCTATACACAAGAAGTCTAAGTCGGTGGTGACAACATAAATGATAATGAAACTGTTCCTATTGTTTTTATCGCTGAATATCATAGCTATATTTCCGATAGCTATCGGAGCCAGTAACCCTTCAGACCCCGTTGAAGAAACAGATCAATACTTTACCCTCACAGATGAACAGGGGCAAGTGCTATTATTGACGGGTCTTACTGTACGGAAAGGCGATGCTTTTATTACAGAAGACAATCGTTATTATGAAGTCTTTTCCGTCAATGGAACACAAGCCACAGCCAAATATGTTAAAACAGTCCTAAGCGTCCCACCAATTAAGGCAGTAGCCGGAGAAACCAGTTTCACCCAACCACTGATAAGTATTTATCATACCCATACAGATGAATGCTATATTCCAACCGACGGTCAAGCTGCCATTGCTGGAAAAGGCAGCATCATGTCAGTAGGTGACGCATTTCAAACAAAGTTAACGGATCTTCATTACCAAGTTGACCATGATAAAACACTGCATGATCCCCACGATGCCAATGCCTATCAGCGTTCACGGCGCACATTTATGCGTCTTTTACAGCAACAACCTGTAGCACTATTTGATATTCATCGCGATAGCGCTCCCCTTGACATGTACAAATTCAATTTAAACGGCCAAGATTTAACCAAAATTTTATTAGTTGTAGGACGCGAAAATCAGAACATCAATACCACGCTTGATTATGCAAAAAACATTAAAAATGTCGCAGATCATCAATCTAAGGGACTAATCCGGGGAATTTTCATTGCCCACGGGAATTATAATCAGGACTTAAATCCCAAGGCAATGCTTGTTGAAGTGGGGACCCAATATAACAGTCTGGAACAAGCCCAACACTCGATTGCCTTATTCGCTGATCTTATTCCATCCCTTTTCGCCACGACTCCCCCAAGTCCACCGACTCCTCCTGAAACACCCGGCTCATCCGCTAATATTGAGCCTACTCCATTTGCAGATTCCCCCGCTCCACCAGTCATATCCCCCCTGTCATATGGTAAAGATATCCTGATTATGATTATTTTACTTATGCTTGGAATCATGGTTTACCTCTACCTAAGTACAGGCAACATCAAAGAAATGCTCGCTCGAATCCGACAATTTCGCGAAAAAGAATTTCTTAATCTCATGACCCGTCAGAAAAACAAATTACGTAAAAAACAGAAACCTTAAGGGAGAGGAAACTATGAAAAAAAAATACCTCCGATTCCTTATAATAAGTTTGTTCATCGGTGTGGGACTTACAGGAATCTTATTTTATTACACACCCTTAAGTTTTATGTCCGTCAAACAAAAAACCGAACAAGCACCACAAAAACTCTATGACTATTACCTGATTATTGATGAAAAGACCGGCAAAAGTCTCATGTATGTCCCCCTTGTAGTAAGTCCGGGCGATGAAGTCATTACGGAAGAAAATCAGCGGTTTCGAGTCATCAGATTAGAGGAAAATCGAGCCATTGCCCGTTATGTTGAAGATGTGGATTTAACTAAATATAAACAGAAATAAGCAAAGCTTATGAATTAAGTACTTCATCTCGTTTGTGAATATGAACATGCCCATCTGTACCATGTAAATGCAAATGATACCGCGGATCAATCAAATTCGCTGCTAATAAAATTTCACGATTCGTTAAAATGGCTTTGGGCGTATCGCTCGCAATAATCCGATGATTCTCACCTAGTACGACGACGCGATCCGCCAATTCTGGCACTGATTCCAGACAATGCGTCGCCAAAATAATTGTTTTCCCTGCTTGATTTAACTGATTGATTGTATCAATAATCCACCGCTGTGATTTCGGATCCAAGCCATTTGTCGGTTCATCGAAAATCAATACTTCAGGGTTCACAGCAAGAATGGCTGCAATCGCCACCTTCTTTTTTTCCCCACCACTCAGATGATGAGGGGAACAGTGAGAAAGTGACGAGATCCCTGTATAAGAAATCAATTCTTCTGCACGCTGCTTGGCATCAGAAAAGTTCATTCCCATAGCTAAAGGCCCAAACATAATTTCATCAAGTACACTCGTACAAAAGATTTGGACATCGGAATTTTGAAAAACGAACCCCACTTTCCGCCGGAAAGCCGTAGAAAATTGCCTGTCTTTCATCAATTGGAACTGAATTTTTTCTCCAAAAGCAGTCACTATACCTGAAGTGGCAAAGATTAACCCAGCTAATATCTTTTGCAGAGTTGACTTTCCACACCCATTGGGACCAAGCAGCATAACCCTTTCTTGTGCTGCTACTTGTAAGTTAATGTCTTCTAGGGCAATTTTTCCATCCTTATATTGGTAAGTAACATGTTCTAACGCATAAATAAGTGACTCAGACATAAAAAGTTCCTCCATAGGCACAAACACATAGCACCATAACTAAAAATAAAAAACAAATATCGTGCAACTTGAGCGGCACCCTTGGTTCAGCAATATATTCACCTGAATAGCCTCTTGACTGCATGGCATCATTAATTTCCTGACTATACTCCCATATCATGCGCAAAAAAGCCGCAATGGTTCCCCCAATCCAGGAAATCTTCGCTGATTGCGATTCCAATCCAACTAACCGGCTCCGCCGTCCCAGTAAATATTCCATAAATAGTAGCAAAAACATATAAATATACCGATAAGTCAAATCCAACACTGTAACAATTTCGCCAGGTAGCCCCAATTGAACAAAAGCCTTCGTTAAGAGTGACCAACGCGTCGTTTTAATCAATAAAGTAGCCAAACCCAAAGAAGCTCCCGCTCGTAGTAGCACGAAGGCAGCTGCTTTTACACCTTGTTTCGTAATGGCTAAATCATGATAAATAATATAGAGCGGCTCACCAGGTGTAACCCAATTGATGATCCCGGGTAGCACAGCAATACCTGCAAACAAACACGTCGGCAGCCAAATGCGAACACTCACAGCCTGTAATCCAAGACCTGATTGAAGGGCTACTCCGAATATCACTGCATTGAGCAAAAAAAGAAATGCCAAGCTTTTAGTTAAAGAGGCTGCAATCATTAAGGCAAGGAGACCAATAAATTTAACAGGTGCTTGAACACCTTGCAATAACCCCTGAGAACTACTAATCCTTGTAGCACAAGCATCTTCAGCCATAATCCTATTAATATGTTCTAAGGTCTTTTCCAAATAGTCCTTACATGACCAGCTATTTTTGTGTTTTGGCAAATCAGTAGAGGCTGTCTGCTGTAGCCAGATGGGAAGAGTAGCTGTTTTCATTTAAGATACCGGACTGTTTTTCTGATGAATAAGTAGCTTTGTAAAAATCATGCTCACGACATAAATCAACACAGAACCAACAAGTGCCGATAAGATATAACCAGCATATTCGCTCGCTAACCCTTCGCCTAAAAAATTCATATTATAATCAGGAAAAAGGGCTTGCCATATACCAGCTAATTTTTTCATGCCTTGCGGAATATAGCCAACCATATCCTGTAAATCGACGCTTCCCCATTCGCCCCATGCTGTCCCTTTCGTAAGCAGTCCTAGGGGCGAAAGAAAAGCCATAACAATCAAAATCCATCCAACGCATCGTTGCATTACCTTTCACCCTCCTTAGCGGTTTCAGTTGAAGTCATAATCAGATCAGCTGATTGACTGATAATAAATTTTAATGCCACTGCTGTAACAAGCCCCTCAACAACTCCTGCTACAGTAAGATGAGCAATCATCATAGCTGGAATCGTCACGTCAAACCCATAAGGACAATACAAGGGAGTCCCATCAGCCGCTTTAAACAATAAAGGTTGCAAACCAAATTCAATGGCAGCTGCCATTGCCGCAACATTCAAGCCACAATAACCGGCAATCGCACTCGCAAAGAATTGCCGCCTCGAACCGTTTACAGCCTGAGTGCTAAGCAAACGATACACTGCATAACCAATGAATGGAGCAATAAATGCCATATTAAATGTATTGGCACCAATAGCTAAGATACCACCATCCCCAAAAACAAGGGCTTGAATTACGAGGGCCACACTCATAGCAATGACAGCGGCCCAGGGACCTAAAACAATAGCAAGTAAAATAGCCCCTGTAGCATGAGCCGTCGTACCATCCGGTATGGGCACATTAAACATCATAATTAAAAAAGCAAACACAGCCCCCATAGAAATAAGGGGAATACGTGTCACATCCAAGGTTCGTTTCAATTTTGCTGAAGCACGATACCATATAGGAAGCATGACCGCTCCA
This sequence comes from Pelorhabdus rhamnosifermentans, assembly GCF_018835585.1. NCBI lineage: Bacteria > Bacillati > Bacillota > Negativicutes > Selenomonadales > Sporomusaceae > Pelorhabdus > Pelorhabdus rhamnosifermentans. Next base: position 11,532 of record NZ_JAHGVE010000010.1, on the reverse strand, counting down.
AGTGTTAAACAAGTAGAAGGACTTAAATATCCATCTGGAATATGCATTTTCGTAAACCTCCTAATATATAACAAAAAAGCCACGTCAAGTCACCCTTATTTATAAGGAGCAACCTTCGTGGCAGCATCTCGCAATATAAAATTCTCCGAGTATCGAACCTAAATTTTGACCTTCTGATCAATTCAATACAAGCTTCATGCTCATATTCACTCTAAATTATAATTCTTCAACCCGTCAAATATTCCTGCTAAAGGAACTCAAAAGTTTTAATCAGCTCCTGTCAATCTAAAGCTGCATCTAAGCCTTCCTGAACCGTTTCCACTCCAACCAGCTTCATCCCTGTTTTAAGCAGCAACCCCTTTAAATTTCCCTGTGGCAAGATCATGCGCTTAAACCCCATTCTTTCTGCTTCCCGTATACGCGGTTCCACTTGCGTAACAGCCCGTACTTCACCTGCAAGACCAATTTCACCAAAGACAGCTGTATTGGCTGACGTTTGACAATTACGAAAGCTCGAAGCCAAAGCAACGGCAAGTCCTAAATCGATGGCAGGTTCATCAACATTAATCCCGCCTGCGACCTTCACATAAACATCAGCCGCACCAATGGACATACCTACCCGTTTTTCCAGCACAGCAAGCAACAATTGAATGCGTTTAATATCGACACCATCAGCCGCCCGGCGCGGCGGCATAAAGGACGAAGAACTGACAAGAGCCTGAACCTCCACTAGCAAGGGACGCGTTCCTTCTATCGTTGGCACAACAATACTGCCTGGCACATCCAAGGGACGTTCGGCGAGAAATATTTTCGACGCGTCAGGCACATCAATTAAGCCTTCATTACGCATCTCAAACAGACCCAATTCATTTGTACTGCCAAAACGATTTTTTATGGCCCGCAGAATACGGTATTGCGCATTGCGATCCCCCTCAAAATACAACACCGTATCCACAATATGTTCAAGTGTTCTCGGACCAGCCAGCGAACCGTCCTTGAGAACATGCCCGACAAGACAAGTCGCAATGAAATGGCTTTTAGCAAGTTTAAGCAATTGAACGGCACACTCTCGTACCTGACTAACGCTTCCGGGAGCACTGGATAGCTCTGGTTGAAAGATCGTTTGAATGGAATCAATGACAAGCAAACTGGGCTGTAATTTTAAAGCCTGCTGCTCAATGACTTCCAGATTCGTTTCACTCAGTACATATAAATGTTCATGAATTGCGCTGAGACGATCGGCCCGAAGTTTAATCTGCTGGGTACTTTCCTCCCCTGTAACATATAAAACTTTTCCGCCCTGCGCAGCTACATTCGAGCAGACCTTAATAGTCATACTCGACTTTCCAACGCCAGGATCTCCCACGATCATCGTTAAAGAACCAGGTAAAAGCCCCCCGCCAAGAACACGATTTAATTCGCCTGAACCCGTACTAAAGCGCGGTGTTTCTTCAACATTCACTTCCCCGATAGGCACGGGATTTTGACCACTTGATAACCCCAGTGACAACCCCCTGCGTGCAGCTGTTTCATGCTGAACAATCTCTTCTACCATACTATTCCAGGCACTACAGGCCGGACACTTTCCCAACCACTTTAACGACTCATGACCACACTCTTGACATACATAAACTGTTTTATTTTTAGCCAATGACTTTCTCTCCCTGCACAGTAAAACAAGCACTCTTCTTTTAGAGTGCTTGTTCGCTACTAAGTTGCTTCATTCCTGCTCTGATATTTGTTTTGCAAAAGTCAATTTGTTTTTTTTATCTATACCTACCTGCACTGTATCACCTTGTACGACAGTACGTTTTAACATCAATTCAGCTATTTCATCTTCAACCAGTTTTTGAATTGCACGTCGAAGCGGTCTGGCTCCATAGGCATCATCTTGCCCTTCTTTGACAAGTTTTTCTTTAGCATCAACACTTACAGCAAGCTTTAATCCATTGGGCTCTAGCCGTTTTTCAACATCTACAAGCATAATATCAACAATTTTCCCTAAATCTTCATTTGTCAGACGGTTAAAGACAATCAGCTCGTCGACTCTGTTCAAAAATTCCGGACGAAAAACACGTTTTACTTCTTCCAAAACCTGATTTTTCGTATGATCGTCTGCCTTTTGGGCTTCTTTGTTAGACGTAAATCCAAGCTGAGAATTTTCTTTGCGAAGATACTTAGCACCCACATTGGACGTCATAATAATCACGGTATTTTTAAAATCAACTGTACGCCCCTGACTGTCTGTAAGCCTTCCATCTTCAAGAACTTGTAATAAGATGTTAAATACATCATAATGCGCTTTTTCAATTTCATCAAGCAAAATCACTGCATAAGGCTTACGCCGAATTGCATCTGTCAGCTGACCGCCTTCCTCATAGCCTACATAACCAGGAGGCGCTCCAACTAAACGTGACACAGTATGTTTCTCCATGTACTCTGACATATCGAGACGAATCATGGCGTTTTCATCACCAAACATGGCTTCAGCCAAAGCCCTGGCAAGTTCTGTTTTCCCCACACCTGTGGGACCTAAGAAAATAAAGGAACCGATGGGGCGTTTGGGATCTTTGAGTCCGGCCCGCGCTCGTCGAACGGCTTTAGCCACAGCAGAAACAGCACTCTCTTGTCCAATCAGCCTTTTATGGATAAATTCTTCTAATTTGAGCAACCGTTCTGATTCAGCCTCAGCCAATTTACGAACAGGCACCCCTGTCCAGCTTGCCACAACTTCCGCAATATGATCGTCTGTTACTTCAATCAACTCGCTGCCTTGCTGTTTCCATACCTTTTGCTTTTCCTCTAATTCTTTGGCTAATTTTTTCTCTTCATCGCGTAGTCGCGCGGCTTGCTCAAATTCCTGGCCCGAAATAGCTGCTTCCTTTTCCATACGAATTCTTGCCATCTTTTTTTCAATCAGCGACAAATCAGGTGGCATCGATAACGACTGAATTCTAACGCGTGATGCCGCTTCATCCATTAAATCAATGGCTTTATCAGGCAAAAAACGGTCCGATATATACCGATCCGACAATTTCACAGCTGCCTCAATAGCCTCATCCGTAATTTTCGCTCGATGAAAAGCCTCATATTTATCACGAATACCCTTTAAGATTAAAATAGCGTCTTCCATCGTAGGTTCGCCGACTTGAATAGGCTGAAACCGCCGCTCAAGGGCTGCATCTTTCTCAATGTGCTTTTTATACTCATCAAGCGTAGTGGCACCAATAGCTTGTAATTCTCCCCGCGCTAACGCCGGTTTTAAAATATTCGCCGCATCAATAGCCCCTTCGGCAGCTCCAGCGCCAATTAAGGTATGCATTTCATCAATGAACAAAATAATATTACCTGCCTGATGAATTTCCTCAATCACCTTTTTGAGGCGTTCCTCAAATTCACCACGATATTTAGAACCTGCTACAAGGGAGGCCATATTAAGAGAAATGACGCGCTTCTCCTTCAACAGCTCAGGCACTTTGCCTTCCACAATTCTCCCGGCCAATCCTTCAGCAATGGCTGTCTTGCCTACACCAGGCTCACCAATCAAGACAGGATTATTCTTGGTACGACGACTTAGAATCTGGATGACACGCTCAATCTCTTTATCACGACCAATGACAGGATCGATTTTTCCGGCCTGAACAAGCTTGTTTAAATCGCGGCCAAACTCGTCTAAAGACGGTGTCGCACTATTTTGACTGCCATCTGTTCCTTTCACCCCTGCTCCTTGACTACCTGAGCCATATCCGCCTAATAACTTTAACACTTGCTCACGCACTACACCAAGATCAGCGCCCATACTCATAAGTACCTGAGCGGCAATACCTTCGCTTTCACGGATGAGTCCTAAAAGTAAATGTTCCGTACCTATATAGTTATGTTGAAGCCCTTGGGCTTCAGCGATAGAAAGTTCCAGTACATGCATAGCTCTAGGCGTATAACTCACTTCTTCATCATGACTGTCTCCCGTACCAATAGCCATAGCAATTTGCTGACGAATCATATCCGCCTGAATATCTAGCGATACAAGTACCTTTGCTGCAATACCTGAGCCTTCATCAATAAGCCCTAAGAGCAAATGCTCCGTACCCACATAATCATGACCAAAATTCTGTGCTTCTTTTTGCGCCAAAAGCAATACTTGTTTAGCCCGTTCTGTAAAGCGATTTAACATCATTCATCTCCTCCTTGTTCTCTGTACGTAAGTTTTTCCCGAATAATTTTCGCCCGAACTGTATCGCGTGTCACTGCATCCATGTCCTTTGTCCCCGCAAGATTTGCCATATAATGAGGACGCGTTGTAACAAGCAGTTCATTATAGATTTCAGGAGCTAAGCCCGTAATAATACCCAAATCAATTCCCAGGCGAACCTCACTGAGCCTACCTAGAGCTTCCTGTCCAGACATAGTCTGAGCATAACGCAAGACACCGTAAGATCGCCAAATACGATCAGCCACAGCCACCTTGGATTGCTCAACAAGCAACTTGCGCGCTGCCCTTTCTTGCTCAACAAATTGCAGTACCACACCATTTAGACTATCGACAATCTCTTCTTCTGTATAACCTAGCGTCAGCTGATTGGATATTTGAAAAACATTTCCGATGGCCTCTGTCCCTTCACCATAAAAACCACGCACAGCCAATCCAAGTTGCGTAGCAGCACTAATAATCCGGCTAATTTGTTTAGTAATCACTAAGGCGGGTAAATGAAGCATACAGGAAGCACGCATTCCTGTACCCACATTCGTTGGACAAGCTGTTAAATAACCCAGCTGCTCACTAAAAGCAAATGTTAAACTTTCTTCTAACAAGTCGTCAATCTTATTGGCGCTGCTAAGAGCTGACTTTAAATCCAGACCGGATTCCAGGCATTGAATACGTAGATGATCCTCTTCATTAACCATAATGCTCACAGCACCATCTTGCCTGACAAACACAGCGCGATGAAGGGCATTATTTACTAAATTGGGACTAATCAAATGTTTCTCAACAAGCACACTTTGTTCTAGTTGGGATAACTCATCCATTTCAATTAAGTCATAATGCTGCCCTACAACTTCAAACGCTGGCTGAACCTGACGAATTTTTTCCACTACTGACGATAACTCTTTTCCGTAATTACGATTTGGAAAAGGAACGCCTTCAAGATTACGAGCCAGTCGCACGCGACTGGAAAGAATAATATCTCCTTCCGGACCGCCGCCTCTCATCCACGGTTGAAGAGGATCAGAAAACAGTTTATTCACCCTTATCATCCCCTTTCTGCTTTACTTTCACTTTTTCTAAAGAACGAATTTCATCCCGTATTTTAGCAGCATTCTCATATTCTTCTTTTTCTATTGCCTTTTCCAGCAACTGTCTCAGCCGTTTCAACTGTTGCTTAGCTTCAAGTACTTCACCACTGCGGTGCGGTACCTTCCCTGTATGAGCACTCGTACCATGAATACGCCGAATAACTGTTTCCAGTTCGGATGAAAATGTTTTATAACAAGTACTGCAGCCAATTTTTCCACTACGACTAAAATCTTGATAAGTCATCCCACAATCAGGACAAGCTACTGTCGTTGGAGGTTCTTCATGCGAAATATGATGAAACATACCCTTTAAAAAATCCTGCACAGTAAATGATTGGGGATTCACTGCAAAAACCATTAAGCCTGCCGAATTGGCACAAACTTCACATAAATTTTGTTCAATTTTTTGGTTATTCATAATTTTAATGACATGCACTGTTGCCTGTCGTTTTTTACACTCATCACATAACATAGTGTCACTCCCTATCTGCTAAGACTGCTTGGCCAGCACAAGTAATACCGAACGAAGTAGTTCTACTCGATCTTCCGGCCGGACCGTTTCATAAAAAATCGAAAAAAAGTATTCAATAAGGGCCGCTTCACGCTGCGTAATAAAGCGCTGCTCTTTCAATCGTTCCACTAAACCGAGTGCTTCCTCATAAGTACAGCCTTCTTCATCTGTTTCATCTGTTTGGTGATGAACAATTTCTTCTAGTGGTAAGCGAGCAATACGGACAAAACCACCTGAACCGCGCCGGGATTCTACGATAAAACCACGTTCAATAGTAAAACGGGTACTTAAGACATAACTTACTTGAGACGGAGCGCATTCGATCCAACCGGCAAGTTCATTTCGACGTAAAATCAATATATCATCTTTTTGGCTAGACAATTTCTTCAAGATAAATTGCTCAATCATGTCGGCCACATTTCCCACAAAAACCACCCCCACTCCGCCAAAGTGTAGTTTGACCTTTACTGACCTTTTCTCTTATTTTATTTGACCTTTTGACTTTTAACAACAGGCCATTTCCTTGAAAATAGCCTGTTAGGTAGTATAAAAGATGTTTTTACAACTTTATGCCTATGAAAGATAGAAAATCGACGAATATCAGCTATTGACGTTTTAAAACACCTGTACAGCTAAAAATTTCAAGTAATGAGTCTCAGGAATAGCAGGTAAAATCGGATGATCTTTAGCCTGCGTACGATATTCCACTTCACGAATGGTGCGATGGGCGTCGCAAGCAGCCACTAAAACAATGTCACGAAACAGCTCGCGATCCATGTGAAAGGAACAAGAACAAGTAATAAGAAAACCGCCAGGCTTAACAAGTTTCAAGCCTTGTAAATTAATTTCCTTATAGCCGCGAATAGCCCCTTCAATAGCACTTTTACTTTTCGTAAAAGCTGGTGGATCAAGAATAACAACATCATAACTTTGCGCCTTAGCCGAAGGGGAGCGCAAATAATCAAAAGCATTAGCGACCATAAACGTACAGGACTCTTCTACCTGATTAAGGACAGCATTATGGCGAGCTAAGCCAATGGCCTCTTCTGAAATATCAATACTCGTAACATGGCTTGCACCATATTTTGCAGCATGTATAGCAAAAGAACCGGTATTACAAAAACAGTCCAAAACATTTTTGCCCTGAACAATATTTTTTAAAACTGTTCGATTTTCTCGCTGATCATAAAAAAATCCTGTCTTTTGACCTGTGACCACATTGGTCTCAAATAAAAAACCATTTTCTTTGACAATCAAAACTGGATCAAAATTTCCTTTGAGATAGCCTGTAGTAAGTGGCAATCCTTCCAATTTACGAACAGAAACATCATTGCGTTCATAAATACCGATAGGATGAAACAATTCCTCTAAAATAGCCACAATAGTTGCTTTATGTATATCCATGCCTAAAGCAAGTGTCTGCAATACAAAAATATCACCAAACTTATCAATAATAAGTCCAGGTAGAAAGTCGGCTTCGCTATAAACCAAACGACAATATTCAGGTTCCTGTAAAAATTGCTGACGATAATTCCACGCCGTAAGGATACGCTGTTTAAAAAACTCGGCATCAATCTTCTCAGCCTTCCTTGTAAGAATCCTGACAATAATCTGTGACTTGGGGTTAATATAACCGCGCCCAACAAAAACGTGCCGCGCTGTATAAACATCTACAATATCACCAGGCTCAAACTCACTGTCGATATAATCAATTTCATTTTGAAATATCCAAGCATGTCCCTCTTCTACCCGGTGCGTCCCACCCTTGCGAAGAACAACACGGGGAATCTTCATACCTTCTTCATCATCAGTCGAAACCATCACAGGAACTTCATTTATTTCACTTTTTTTCTTCTTACCCATGCGGGCCTCCTTCTATTACCTACCCATTTTAGTTTACCCGATAACAAGCTTCCGCATTCACCCGCGTAAGCGTGAAACAAGGGGCTTGCCAGCCCCTTGTTTCATTGATTAATATTCTGCTAGGATTTTCTTACCAAAGGCTACACCATAATCAAAGCATTTTTGCAATTCACTTTTATCAGCTTTCCACTTAATAAATAAACTTGAATCATGTAAGTCGAACTGAGTCTTTTTCAGCAGGTCCTCAATATCAGATTGAGCACCGCCGGCCCAACCATAAGTACCAAAAGCACCAGCCAAACGCTTACCAAGGGGATTCAAGCCTTTCAGATAAATCAACATGGATCCCACTAAAGGAATGACACTGTTATTTAGCGTCGATGAACCAATAAGAACTCCCTTTGCTTCTAAAATATCCCTCGCCATATCACTGCGCTCCGATGTGGCTGTCCGATAAAGCTTGACAGTCACTCCAGTAGAAGCAATCCCATCCAGAATCTGCCTAGCCATACTATCTGTTGCACCCCACATAGTGTCATAAATAATAACAACCTTGTTCTCCGTATGGCCCTTACCCCACTTTTCATAATTCGCTAAAATCTCCGCTTGATGCGTACGCCACACGACACCGTGACTTGGCGCAATGAGCTTAATGTCTAAACTGCGCACAGCCTCAACAGCCCTGCCAACGAGTTTACTATAAGGCATTAAAATATTGGCATAATACTTGCTCGCTTCATAAAGGACTGTAGCAATATCGTTTTCATCGTCAAATAACTTTGATGAACAATAATGCTGACCAAAAGCGTCATTAGAAAACAGAATTTTTTCACCATCTAAATAGCTAGCCATGGAATCAGGCCAATGCAGCATAGGAAGGGGAACAAAATGCAGCTTGTTTTTTCCCAAATCCAACACATCACCTTGTTTGACAACCTGAAAATTATACTCTGTCTGGTAATGTTTTAACACTTCTGCTTTTCCCTGAGCTGTTAAAATAATTTTTGCCTTCGTCGCCAATTTCATAATTTCCGGCAAAGAACCAGAATGGTCCGGTTCCACATGATTCGTCACAACATAATCAATATCAGCAATATTGACAATCTCAGAAATTCTTTCGATCAATTCTGCCGCATAAGGCGCCTTCACCGTATCAATAAGACAAATTTTTTCATCAACAATCAAATAAGCATTGTAAGTAACACCACCTGGTGTCGTATAACCATGAAAATCGCGCAAATTCCAATCAACAGAACCAACAGAATAAACTCCTGGTGCTAGTTTTACTTGATTCACAATAAACCACTCCCTACCAAAATTAACATATTATCCTGGACAACTTATTACTATCTTACAACAAATTACCTGCACCTGCCAACACTTCTTTTGCTTCTTCCATCAGATTCTTGACAATCTGATCAGCCGGTTCAATCTTTTTAAGTCCCAACAAACTTTGTCCGGCTTGCATCATGCCATTTACTACATCACCGTCAACAGCTGCGAGACGATTCGTTCCTGTTGCAAGCTTTTCCAGATCCTCTTGGAGCGCATGAGTCTTTTCTAAAGCTATAAATTTTTCTGTAAAGGGATTTTTTAGCCCCCGCACAGAATGACCGATAGAATAACCCGTAATGACACTGTCAGTATCAACAGCTTCAATAAGCTTTTGTTTCATATTGTCATGAGCAGCACATTCTGCTGCAAGTAAAAATCTTGTCCCAATTTGAACACCTGCTGCCCCCATAACAAGCGCTGCAGCTACTCCACGTCCATCAGCAATCCCTCCCGCTACAATAACAGGAATACGGACAAGCGGAATAATTTGTGTCATTAATGCCATCGTGGTAATACTACCGATATGTCCACCTGCTTCCATTCCTTCAATAACCATAGCATCCGCACCTTCATCCTCAACGCGCTTCGCTAATTTTGCATTAGGCACTACAGGAATCTTTAAAATACCTGCCTGCTGAAAAGATTTAAAATATGGAATGGGGTTGCCGGCGCCAAGCGTAACAAAAACCACCTTTTCCTCACAAATGACTGCCACTAATTCATCTTTATTCGGTGCCATAAGTTGAACATTGACACCAAAAGGTTTATTAGTCAAGCTCTTAGCCAAACGAATTTGATCTTTTACCCACTGGGCATTTCGGCCCCCTGTGGCAATAATTCCAGCTCCGCCAGCTTCTGACACCGCCGCCGCCAACTTTCCATCGGATATCCAGGCCATAGCCCCTTGTAATATTGGATAATGGATACTCAGAATTTCCATTAATTTTGTTTGCATGATGAAACACCCCTTTTTAGTTCCTTCGTACATATTGTACTATTTTAGACAAAACTAATCAATAAATATTATTTGTTAGTAAAAAATAGTTTTAAAATTGTACTTTATGTAAATAAGCACCATCCTTTCAATAGAACTTTACAATTGCCTTGTGAAGCCCTATAATGAAGTATTATATACTACAATAGTTTCACAGAATCATCAAGCCCTGCTTTTATATTCTCGCGTTGGAATGTAAAATATCCATAAAAATACTTGTAAAGGGGCGATTGCAGTTGAAATCAATCGGAAAACACATTACCGTAGATATGTATGGCTGTAGTTATTCCAGCTTAAATAATATGGATTTTATAAAAAATGCCATGATAGCAGCCATAAAGGACGCTAATATGACACTTCTCAATTTATCCTATCATAAATTCGAACCACAAGGTGTAACGGCGCTAGCTTTATTAGGTGAAAGTCATATGAGTATTCACACCTATCCAGAACTCGGTTATGCAGCTATTGATGTATTTACCTGCGGTGAATACAGTTGTCCTGACAAAGCCGTACGCACTTTAAAAAAATATTTGCATCCAGATAAAATGAAAACAACAAATATCAAGCGTGGCGATTTTGGCTCTGAACACGATATGAAGCCAAAAATCAAAGTCACCATTGCTCCTTTACGTCGCGTACGCAACACGGGAGCTAAGATGCTAAATATTTTTTCCAAAGCAAAATAAAGTAATTAAAATTTAAATGTCTATTCCTCCGCGCAGTAACTCATTTGTTACAGCTCCAGCGCGAAGGATTTTTTTTTAGAATTTCTTGTAAAGTAGACATTGATTTGCTATCCTGAGCAAGCTGAATCACACTGAACGGTCTTCTCCATAAATTGCACTTATATGCGCACATAAAACAAAAACAGCACTCACAAGTGAGTGCTATTTTCTAAACTGGCAACTATCTATCCTCCCAGGCCTTACCGAGCGCTTTGCCATCCATGGCGCGCTCGGCACTAGGCCATCCGTGGCCGTCGCAAGTACTTTCGGCGTATGCGGGCTTAACTTCTGTGTTCGGTAGTGGAACAGGTGGATTCCCTTAGCATAGCCCCGGTTGTTTCGGCCAGCTCATCTGCGTCACTTCCACTTCACGCTTCGCTTCTTTATTCGCGTACATCCAGTACGCTCATTGCAGTCGCTCGTTTCCGCCTAGCATCTGAACTACCCGAAACAACCTCTCCTATAAAGTTTATTTTGATTTCACTATAACGCAAAAAGGCCACTTCATTACGAAGTGGTCTTTTTATTAAATCAGCAACTCCCTATCCTCCCAGGCCGTTTCCAACCAAGTACTTTCGGCGTATGCGGGCTTAACTTCTGTGTTCGGTATGGGAACAGGTGGAACCCCGCAGCTATCGTCACTAAATTAGAGAAAGTCTTGCTCTCTCAAAACTATACAGAAGAAGAAGTTTTACTTAATGTACTTTAGAATCTTATCATTTCGGCTTTTTTAAGTCAAGCCCTCGGCCTATTAGTACCAGTCAGCTCCAGCAATCACTCGCCTTCCACACCTGGCCTATCAACCT